>DMLG01000060.1 GCA_003453455.1 Clostridiales bacterium | reverse complement strand
GTGCTATGCACGTGGATTTTTATTACTTAAAGCTTACCCCTTGCACAAAATCCGCACATAAAATCTTGTATACATAAAAAGGGAAAGGCACAGGATTGCGGCACACAGTAGGATTAAGGTATTAACAATAGAAGTAGGCAAATCGGGAATAAGTACCATCAAAATCATAGAAGCATACAACACGAAGGTACTTAGCTTTCCATACCATTTTGCGCTGTTTACCGAGTCGGTATTTCTTATCGTGATATACCCCAAAAGTGCCATAATAAATTCTTTTGCAGTAAACAGGGCGATGAGCCATATCATTTTGGGATATTTAAGCGAAAGGCTTATAATGAGCGTGCCCTGCGTCAGCTTGTCTGCAATCGGGTCAAGAATTTTCCCAAAATCTGACACCATATTGAACTTTCTTGCGATTATCCCGTCCGCAACATCGGTAAGTCCTGACAAAATTATTACAGCCGTTGCCGCGCGGTAATTTTGCTTGGATATGTATAGCCAGACAATAATAGGAATCATCAAAATCCGCAAAAGGCTCAAAAGGTTTGGTATAGTCAAAATATTCTTTTTTGTAAAAAGCTTGTTCATAACGCCTCCGATTAAACTTTAACAATAATTACCAAGGATATTATATATTATTTTTTTGGAATTTGCAAGATGTTTTGTAAATCGCTGTTGACATATTTGTAAAAAAATAATAGAATTAGGAAAAACAAGGAGAAAATAAGATGACAGACATACAGAAAACCCTTTTTTCTATGAAGGATACAGAGTATCGTGATTTTCACGCACGGCTTGTTCCAAATATTGAAAAAAATACAATTATCGGAGTAAGAACACCTAATCTCCGCGCATTTGCAAAGGAAATAAATCCAAAAGCAGAGGAGATTTTTAGGGGATTGCCGCACCAATATTATGAAGAAAATAACCTTCATGCATTTTTGATATCGCAAATTCCGGATTTTGATGAATGCATTGAAAAATTAAATGAATTTTTGCCGTATGTGGATAATTGGGCAACCTGCGATGGAATTCGCCCTAAGTGCTTTAAGAAGAACAAAGAAAAGCTGATTTTAGAAATAAAAAAATGGCTGAATTCAAGGCATACATACACAGTAAGATTTGCAATAGAAATGCTTATGACACATTTTCTGGACGGGGATTTTAATGAAAAATATTTAAAAATGGTAAGCAATGTAAAATCCGATGAATACTATATAAATATGATGATTGCGTGGTATTTTGCCACAGCACTTGCTAAGAAGTGGGATTGTACAGTTAAATATCTTGAAGAAAAGCGTTTGACCGAATGGGTACATAAAAAAACTATTCAGAAAGCGATAGAAAGTTACAGAATAACCGAAAAGCAAAAAAGGTACTTAAAAAAGCTCATTATTAAATGAGCGCTTTTCTTTACTGAAAGATTGAATTTTTTATGTTTTTGATGTAGAATAAAGATATACCGGCGAAGAGGAGAGGAAAAATGCTGATTTTAGGGATTGACCCCGGATATGCCATTGTCGGCATAGGGGTAATAGAATATACAGGAAATCATTTCAGACCGCTTGAATATAATGCGATTACCACCGATGCATCAATGATAACGAGCCTCCGTCTTAGAAAAATCAAGGAGGAGATAAACGATTATCTTGAAAAATACCAACCTGATGCGGTGGCAATAGAGGAACTGTTTTTCAATAATAACGCAAAAACGGCGATTGCGGTAGCGCAGGCAAGAGGGGTTTTGGTTGCGGAAACAGCGGCGCGTGAAATTCCGATTTTTGAGTACACGCCGCTTCAAATAAAGCAGGCAATTACAGGCTACGGCAGGGCAGAAAAGGCACAAATTCAGCAAATGGTAAAAATGCTTTTGAACCTGAATGCAATACCGCGTCCTGATGATGCCGCAGATGCGCTTGCTGTTGCTATATGTCACGCACATTCTGCAAAAATAAATGACGAGCTTGGAACAAACCGCCTGTAAAAACCGTCACTTACTTGTAAAGTAAATGTAAAAGCAGAGTGTGGCAAAATGTGATATAATTTTACTATAATCGGCGGATTGTACCAAAAAATTGAAGGGAGAAACCGAATGTATTATTACATAAAGGGCGAACTTGCCATAAAAGGGGACAATTTTGCGGTAATAGATAACGGCGGTGTGGGGTATAAGCTCTATACCTCGGCAAAAACTCTTGGAAGTTTCCGCGAAGGCGACCGCGTGACGCTATATACATATTTAAATGTTCATGAAGATGTATTTGACCTTTACGGCTTTGCATCAGAGGAAGAGCATACAATGTTCATAAACCTTCTGTCCGTTTCGGGAGTGGGACCAAAAGCCGCGCTTGCGGTGCTTTCGGTGATGACGCCAAAAGAGCTTGCTCTTGCAGTTATGACAAAGGACACAAAACTTTTAACAAAGGCACAGGGCGTAGGCGCAAAAATGGCGCAGAGAATTGTTTTAGAACTTTTGGACAAGCTTAAAAACTCCGATATTGTGCCGGACGAGAGCAATGCGCAAAGTGTGATAAGTACAGATGCGCAAAGTGAGGCAGTCAGCGCTCTCATGGTTTTGGGATATTCGCAAAACGACGCGAAAAATGCTGTTTCCGGGATAGACGACACCTTAAAAACAGAGGAAATTGTAAAGCGTGCGCTTGTAAAGTTAATGAGGTAAAATATGATTTTTGATGATAATGAGCGAATTGTAACGGGCGATTTTTTGGAAGAAGACGCTGATATAGAGGTAGGTCTGCGCCCAAGGGAGCTCGGTGAATATGTCGGGCAGGA
>DMLG01000007.1 GCA_003453455.1 Clostridiales bacterium | reverse complement strand
GGGACATACACAGCCCTTTGAAAGCCCAGAGAAGGTCTGTTTTACTATCCTGTCTTCAAGTGAGTGAAAGGTTATTACGGCAAGCCTTCCGCCTCCTTTTAGGCTTCCGACAATATCTTTTATTGTCTTTTCAAGGATTTCAAGTTCGCCGTTTACTTCAATCCTTACCGCCTGGAAAACCCTCTTTTCAGGATGCGCAATTCCCTCTCTTGCGCCCTTGGGGATTGCATCTCTTACTATATTGGAAAGCTCACCCGTTGTCCTTACGGGGGCTATTTTTCTCCTATCTACTATAAATTTCGCTATTCGCTTTGCCCATTTTTCTTCGCCATAGGAAAAGAAAATTTGTGACAGCCTCTCCTCGCTGTAACCATTTACCACATCATATGCCGTTTTTTCATCGCTTCTGTTCATCCGCATATCCAAGGCGGCGTCAACAATATAGGAAAAACCCCTCTCGCTATTATCAAGCTGATATGAGGAAACTCCTAAATCCAAAACCATTCCGTCAATTTTATCTATGCCGAGCCCGTCAAGTATAGAGGCTACATTACTGAAATTATCGTGGACAAGCGTTATCTGATTTTCAAAATCCGAAAGCCGCATCTCTGCCGCTCTGAGTGCATCGCTATCTCTGTCAATACCTACGAGCCGCACATTTTTCGCTCTTTTTAATATTTCTGCTGAATGTCCGCCTCCGCCAAGCGTGCCGTCAACATAAATTCCGCCTTCTTTTACGCAAAGAGCATCAACGGTTTCTTCAAGCATTACGGAATAATGTTTGAACTCCATTGCATTAAATCCTTATTTCATATTCTGATATGCCTTCAAGCATCATATCGGTATCAAAAGCCTCGTCAGCCTTTCTCCATTTTTCGCTGTCCCAGATTTCAAACTTGGAATTCACACCCACTAAAACAATATCCTTTGTCATTCCTGCGTGGCTCAGCAAATCTTCATTTAATGGAATTCGCCCCTGCTTGTCTATCTCGCAAGCCATTGCCTTTCCGAAAAGCCTTCTTTGCAATGCCGCCGCGCTGCGGTTTGTTACTGTCGGGAGAGCGCTTACCTTCTCCGCTATCGCCTGCCACTCCTCTTCGGGATACAGATTTAAACATTCATCAATCGGCGAGGGCGCTATATATACCGTTCCTGACAGCTTTTCTCTCACTTTGGCAGGCAAAATAAACCGTCCGCGCTCGTCTAATTGCCTCGGATATTCGCCCAAAAAACTTATCATTTGACGCCCTCCTTCCTAAAATTAACCAGTATTTCGGCAAATTCTACCAATTCTCTCCCATCTGCTCCAATACACTCCCATTATACATCATACTTTACCAAAGTGCAATACTTTTGAGAAAAAAATTAAAAATTTTTTTAATTTTTGTTACAAATATTATACAATTTATTGTAAAAACCAAAAAAAAGCGGTATAATTTTACTCGAAGCAATACCTATTTTACAGAAAGGACTTTGCCTATGGACAAAATCGCAAAAATCTTGATGGACGAATTTTCGTTAAAGGAATTTCAGATAGTAAACACGCTAAAACTCATAGATAGCGGAAACACCATCCCCTTTATCGCCAGATACCGCAAGGAGGCAACGGGAGAGCTGACCGATGAAACGCTCAGAAATCTCTACGAAAGGCTTACATACCTCAGAAATATCGAGGCGAAAAAGGCAGATATTGCCCGTCTTATAGACGAGCAGGGAAATCTTACGGAAGAGCTTGCAAAGGCTATTGAAAATGCCAAAACAATAACCGAGCTTGACGATATTTACAGACCTTTTAGGCCAAAACGCCGAACACGCGCAACCATTGCAAAGGAAAAAGGGTTAGAGCCTCTTGCGAAAATAATCTTTGCGCAGGAAACCGGCGAAGATGTCTATTCCTTGGCAAGCGGATACATAAACTCCGAAAAGGATGTGAATTCGGCTGAGGACGCACTCTCAGGTGCTTTGGACATAATTGCCGAAATGATTTCTGATAACAGCGAATACCGCAAAAAAATACGCTCGCTGATATATGAAAACGGTATGCTCTCGTCAAAAGCTGCAAAGGACGAGGACAGCACATACAGTATGTATTACGATTTTCAAGAGCCTTTGAAAAAAATTGCAAATCACCGTGTTCTCGCCATAAACAGAGGCGAAAAAGACGGATTTTTAACAGCAAAAATAAGCATAGAAGATGAAATTTGTATAGATTACTTGAAATCGCAGACGGTTACCTCAAAATCAGGCTGTGGCGAAAAGGTCGCCCTTGCCTGCGATGACGCATTTAAAAGGCTGATTTTTCCGTCAGTGGAAAACGAGATACGCAATATGCTGACAGAGCGTGCAGGGGACGCCGCAATAAAGGTGTTTTCTAAGAATTTATCAGGACTACTGTTACAGCCGCCAATCAAGGGGAGAACAGTTTTGGGACTTGACCCGGGATACAGAACCGGGTGCAAAGTTGCCGTAGTAGATGATACGGGCAAGGTTTTGGATACAAGTGTAGTTTACTGCACCCTCCCCATTCATGACAAGGAGAAAGCAAAAGCTATACTTAAAAATCTCATCAAAAAACATAATGTAAACCTCATTTCAATCGGCAACGGTACAGCCTCAAAGGAAACAGAAATCTTAGTTTCCGAGCTAATCAAAGAAGTTGACAGCGAGCTTTACTATATGGTGGTAAGTGAGGCAGGAGCATCTGTTTATTCTGCATCAAAGCTTGCACAGGAGGAATTTCCGGAATTTGATGTATCGCTTAGGAGCGCAGTTTCTATCGCAAG
>DMLG01000055.1 GCA_003453455.1 Clostridiales bacterium | reverse complement strand
TCTAATTTCAGCGTAAATTCTACAATAAGATCTTACGGAAATGGGCATATCAATGACACATACTGTACCGAAAAACCAAGACATATTTTGCAAAGGATAAATACAAATGTATTTAAAAATCCTGACGAGCTTATGCAAAATATTGAAAATGTGACAGAGTTTTTGAGAGGGAAAATCATTGACAACTACGGCGATCCCGAAAGGGAAACAATGACTATCATAAAAACAACCGATGGCAAAAATTATTATGAGGTAGATAAGGATAATGTTTTCAGACTGTATAAATTCATTTCAGGCACAAAAACTATTGAAAACGGTGCGACTCAAAAGGATATGTTTAATGCAGGAAAGGGTTTTGGTAAATTCACCAAAATGCTTGATGATTTCCCAATAGATACTCTTTTTGAAACAATAAAGGATTTTCATAACACACCAAAGAGGGTAGAGGCTTTAAAAGAGGCAATAGAAAAGGACATTGCAGGGCGCAAAAGATATATTGAAAGAGAAATAGACTTTGCAATAGAAAATAGCAAATTTGCAAGTGTAGTAACAGACGGACTTTCAGGCGGTGAAATACCATTGAGGGTTACACATAACGACACGAAAATAAACAACATACTTTTCGATGAACAAAGCGGTGAAGCACTTTGCGTAATTGACTTGGATACGGTAATGCCGGGGAGTATGCTCTACGACTTTGGCGATGCACTCCGAATAGGTGCATCAACTGCTGCCGAGGACGAAACCGACCTTAGCAAAGTGCATTTTGACGAAACCATATTCAAGGCATTTGCAAAAGGTTATATAGGCGAGGTCAAAGATGTAATGACAAAAAGAGAAGCGGAGCTTTTTGCCTTTTCGGTAAAGCTGATGACCTATGAGTGCGGAATACGCTTTTTGACCGACTACTTAAACGGCGATACATATTTTAAAATCCATAGAGAAAATCATAATTTGGACAGGGCAAGAAACCAGTTTAAACTGGTAGATGAAATAGCAAAAAAGGAAGATATTTTAGGCGGAATTGTAAAGGATTTGGTAAAATGAGAATTATTCTATGCGACAACTATGAGGAACTATCAAAAAAAGCTGCAAAAATTGTGGCTTCGCAAATAACCTTAAAGCCTGACAGTGTTTTGGGACTCGCCACAGGTTCAACGCCTGTCGGTATGTATAATGAGCTTGCTAAAATGTATAGGCAGGGTGAGCTTGATTTTTCTGAGGTTAAAACATTTAACTTAGACGAATACTATCCCATAAAGAAAAAGAATAAGCAAAGCTATGACTATTTTATGAGGGAAAATCTATTCTCTAAAATCAATATAAAGAATGAAAATATTCATATTCCAAACGGGGAAACAGAGAATCCGCAAAAGGAATGTGAGGACTATGAAAAGCAAATAAAGGCAAACGGCGGTGTCGATTTGCAGATTTTGGGAATTGGCAGAAACGGGCATATAGGCTTTAATGAGCCTGATGCAAGCCTTAATTCCTTTACGCACCTTACAAATCTTACCGAAAACACTATAAAGGCAAATTCAAGGTTTTTCGACTCCTTTGATGATGTTCCAAAGCAGGCTCTTACAATGGGAATATCAACAATTTTGAATGCAAAAAAGATTATACTTTTGGCAAGCGGTGCAAGCAAGAGAAAGGTTGTTTCAGAGCTTATAAATGGTGGGATAAACACAAACATTCCTGCAACAATGTTAAAAACACACCCTGATGTTGTGCTTGTTTGTGATAGGGAGTCATACTCTGGCGCAAAACTCGGCATCGATATAGGCGGAACAAATATTAAAATGGCGGTAATTGACCAAAACGATATTGTGTATAAGAGCAATTTCAAAACAGAGGACACCGAAGAAAAAATAATGCAGAGTCTTACGGAAAAAATACTAAGCCTTAAAAGCTCATTGGATATAACAACTGTCGGTATAGGCACGCCGGGGATAATTAAAGAGGGAAGAGTGACAGCTACAAACCTGCCCTTTTCCGATACTCCGCTTGAAAGCGAGATTGCAGAAAAAACAGGGCTTTGCGTAACGGTTGATAATGATGCAAACTGTGCCGCATTAGGTGAGGTCATTTTCGGAAGTACAAAGGATTGTGATAATATCGTGCTTGTAACGCTTGGAACGGGCGTCGGCGGCGGAATAATTATGAACAGGCAGATACTTCACTCAAAGAACAATATGGGCGAGATAGGACACTTTGTAATTCAGGCTGAAAACGGAAGACCCTGTCCCTGCGGTCAGACAGGCTGTTGGGAGCAGTACTGCTCAATGACTGCATTTATTAAAGATGCAAAAGATGCGGCAATGAAGAATCCTGATAGTATTCTCTATAAAATGATGAAAAATGATACTTTAACAGGTGAGGATATTTTCAAATCTATGGATAAAGGCTGCCCTGTTGCTAAAAAAGTATTTGACGACTATATCCGCTATCTTGCAATGGGAATAAACAGCTTAGTAAACATTTTCGGACCTGACGCAATAGTTTTGGCAGGCGGTGTTACAAGACAGGGAGATAAGCTTTTAAATCCGCTCAAAAAGCTGATAAAAAGTGATGTTCGTCTTGAAATTTCAACACTTCAAAATGATGCAGGTAGTTTGGGAGCAGCAATGCTATGATAGACTTGTTAAAAGCAGCTGTGGCACTATTTTTCGTTCGGGGCAGTACACTTGTACGGCACCGCTCACATCAAAACAGCACCACAACCACTTTTTCCTGCGTCTTAAAAAAAGGTGAAATAATATGACAGTTTACAAAAATGCGAAAGTAAATGGAAAACTAACCGATATACGAATTGAAAACGGCAAATTTGCCGAAATAGGAAAAATCAATGAAGACGGTATTGACTTACAAGGTCAGACGGTAATTCCGGGACTTATTGATATTCATACTCACGGCGCTATGGGCGTTGATACAATGGACGGAGAAAATATTGAGAAAATATCGGAATATCTGCTAAAAAACGGCATAACCTCATGGCTTCCTACAACTATGACTGTTGATATGGAGGATATAAAGAGGGTAACAGATACAATTCCCGAAACAAAAGG
>DMLG01000149.1 GCA_003453455.1 Clostridiales bacterium | reverse complement strand
AGGACGAAACCGACCTTAGCAAAGTGCATTTTGACGAAACCATATTCAAGGCATTTGCAAAAGGTTATATAGGCGAGGTCAAAGATGTGATGACAAAAAGGGAAGCGGAGCTTTTTGCATTTTCGGTAAAGCTTATGACATACGAGTGCGGAATACGCTTTTTGACAGACTACTTAAACGGCGATACATACTTTAAAATCCATAGGGAAAATCATAATTTAGAAAGGGCAAGAAATCAGTTTAAATTGGTAGAGGAAATAACTAAAAAAGAGGACATTTTAAGGGGAATAGTAAAGGATTTGGTAAAATGAGAATTATTCTATGCGACAATTACGAGGAATTATCAAAAAAAGCAGCAAAAATTGTAGCATCACAAATAACCTTAAAGCCGGACAGCGTTTTAGGGCTTGCCACAGGCTCAACGCCTGTCGGTATGTATAATGAGCTTGCTAAAATGTATAGGCAGGGTGAGCTTGATTTTTCCGAGGTAAAGACCTTTAACTTAGACGAATACTATCCCATAAAGAAAAAGAATAAGCAAAGCTATGACTGGTTTATGCGGGAAAATCTGTTTTCAAAAATCAATATAAAAAATGAGAATATCCATATACCAAACGGTGAAACAGATAATCCGAAAAAAGAATGTGAGGACTACGAAAAAAGCATAAAGGCAAACGGCGGTGTCGATTTGCAGATTTTGGGAATTGGCAGAAACGGTCATATCGGCTTTAATGAGCCTGATGCAAGCCTTAATTCCTTTACGCACCTTACAAACCTTACCGAAAATACCATAAAGGCAAATTCGAGATTTTTTGAATCCAGCGAAGATGTTCCAAAACAGGCTCTCACAATGGGAATTTCCACGATTTTAAATGCAAAAAAGATTATTCTTTTGGCAAGCGGTGCAAGCAAAAGAAAGGTTGTGTCCGAGCTAATAAACGGAGGGATAAATACAAATATTCCTGCAACAATGTTAAAAACACACCCTGATGTTGTGCTTGTTTGCGATAGGGAGTCTTATTCAGGCGCAAAACTTGGAATTGACATAGGCGGAACAAATATCAAAATGGCGGTAATAGACCAAAATGATATTGTCTA
This sequence comes from Clostridiales bacterium, assembly GCA_003453455.1. Taxonomy (GTDB): domain Bacteria; phylum Bacillota; class Clostridia; order UBA1381; family UBA1381; genus UBA1738. Next base: position 1,962 of record DMLG01000149.1, on the reverse strand, counting down.
TAAAAGCAGTTTTAAGACAGAAGACACCGAAGAAAAGATTATACAGAGTCTTACCGAAAAGATAATAAACCTCAAAAACTCACTCGATATAACAACGGTGGGAATTGGCACACCGGGGATAATAAAAGAAGGAAAAGTTACGGCAACAAACCTGCCCTTTAAAAATACCCCGCTTGAAAGCGAAATTTCCGAAAAAACGGGGCTTTGCGTAACGGTTGATAATGATGCTAACTGTGCAGCTTTGGGAGAGGTAATTTTTGGAAGTACAAAGACCTGCGAAAATATAGTCCTTGTGACGCTCGGAACAGGCGTCGGCGGCGGTATTATTATGAACAGGCAGATACTCCACTCAAACAATAATATGGGCGAGATAGGACATTTTGTCATTCAGGCAGAGAACGGCAGACCCTGTCCTTGCGGTCAGACAGGCTGTTGGGAACAGTACTGCTCAATGACAGCATTTATTAAAGATGCAAAAGATGCGGCAAAGCAGAATTCCGATAGTATTCTCTATAAAATGATTAAAAATGATAAGCTTTCGGGTGAGGATATTTTTAAGGCTATGGATAAGGGTTGCCCTGTTGCTAAAAAAGTATTTGACGACTATATCCGCTATCTTGCAATGGGAATAAACAGCTTGGTAAACATATTCGGACCTGATGCGGTAGTTTTGGCAGGCGGAGTTACAAGACAGGGCGATAAGCTATTAAATCCGCTCAAAAAGCTGATAAAGACTGATGTTCGTCTTGAAATATCCACTCTGCAGAATGACGCAGGAGCATTAGGAGCATCGCAGTTATGATTTACAAAAATGCAAAAATAAACGGAGAAATCAAGGATATACGAATTGAAAACGGCAAATTTACCGAAATCGGCAAAATAAATGAAACCGGCATTGACTTACAAGGTCAGACTGTAATTCCGGGACTTATTGACATTCACACCCACGGAGCTGTGGGCGTTGACACAATGGACGGCAAGGATATTGAAAAAATATCGGAATATCTGCTCGAAAACGGCATAACCTCATGGCTTCCGACAACTATGACTGTGGATATGGAGGACATAAAGAGGGTAACAGATACCATTCCCGAAACAAAAGGTGCAAAAATATTGGGCTACCACTTGGAAGGCCCGTATATATCCAAAAACCGCAAGGGTGCACAGAATGAAAAATATATCAAAAATCCTGATATTACCGAATTTGAGAGCCTTAAAAATATAAAAATGGTAACTCTTGCCCCTGAGCTTTCGGGAAGTATGGAATTTATACAAAAATGTAATGCAGTAGTATCAATCGGTCATACTGACTGCGACTATGAAACGGCGGTAAACGCCATAAAAAACGGTGCAAAATGCCTTACTCATACCTTTAATGCAATGCCACCTTTAAATCATAGAAATCCCGGTCCGATAGGTGCGGCAATAGATGAAAATATATATGTTCAGGTGATTTGCGACGGACTGCATATTCATAAAAGTGTAATAACAATGCTCTACCGCACCTTTGGAGCAGACAGAATGATACTGATAAGCGACAGTATGCGTGCTACAGGGATTTCTGACGGTGAATATGAGTTTGGCGGACAAATGATAGATGTCAAAAACGGAATTGCACGCACAAAGGACGGAGCATTGGCAGGCAGTACATCAAATCTTATGGACTGTGTAAAAAAAGCAATTTCGTTTGGAATACCGAAAGCCGACGCAATCAAAATGGCATCGGAAACACCTGCAAAACTATTGGGCGTCAAAAAAGGCAAAATCGAAGTCGGTTATGACGCAGATTTTGTGGTTGTGGATGATGAAAAATTAAAATAATAAAAAAACTGATACACGCTATGAAGTGAACACTAAAATTGTACTTTTTATCTATTTATTTTTCTATTATTTTGATATGGGAATTACTATAACATTTTGTTTCTTGCTTTAATCTTAGTTCATTCATTTATCGAAAAGTAA
>DMLG01000157.1 GCA_003453455.1 Clostridiales bacterium | reverse complement strand
GGGACTTACATCGGGCAAAGTTCAGGTCACTGTAAAAAGCGGAGGTGACGATATAAACAGCGTTCCGACAGAGGACGAAAGTACACCGACCATAGATCATGAGTTTGAAGAAGCAGGTACCACAGAATACAGAATGATAGAACCGGGCAATTATATGGTGGTTGTAAAGGTCAATGAAAAAGCCGACGGTAAAATAGATTTTATCGTCAGATCGGATGAAGAGGGCGAAGAAAACGCACCGACAACGGAAGAACAGGCAACAACGGAATAAAAACATAAACAGACGGCTGCCGCACTTGGATCGATGCGGCAGCCGTCTTTTATTTTGGCATATTTTTATCCAGTTTTGATATGATCTCGACGATATATCCCCGTTCGTCTTTAAAGTCGGACATGACCCATTTCGATATTACGGCAAGACAGCCCTGAACGCGGTAAATGCTTGTATATTCAAGTTCTTTGTCGCGTATGTCCGCCGAGTGTTTTTCGCTTTCCACCTGACGGAAAATACCTTCGATCATTTTGCCGAGTTTGCTGCGAAGCTGCCCTGAATTGTTTGGGCTGAATATCATGCGGAAAATATTGCGGTTATCGAATATATAGTCGATGAATGCACGAAAAAAGTCCTGCGGCGGCAATTCCTCAAGTTTAAGTGTTAAAAGCCCCAGTTCCACAAGAACTTCGGATTCGGTTTTGTCATAAAGGTCATATACATCAAGATAATGCTTGTAAAAGGTGACGCGGTTCACATCTGCTTTGTCGGCTATCTCCTGCACAGTTATCTTGTGCAGCTCTTTTTCACAGAGAAGCTCAGCAAGGGCATCACAAAGTGCTTTTCGGGTCTTTGCCACACGGCGGTCGGTTTTTTTTTCACTCATTTAAAACAACTCGCTTTCTTAATTATTCATAAGTCAAAGAATATTCGTATTCCGCAAAAATGAATTTTTGCTGCATACTCATAACCAAAGAAATTGCATACAATTCCGGCTTCAGCAGGAGCCTGAACTCCTGCTGAAGCTTCAAGTAAGCACCCACCGCCTAAAATGAACGTAACCCCGTCAAGTAGACAGCTAAAAAAATAAAAATTTTTCTTCCGCCGGTAGCATATATCGGCGGAATTTTTATGCTGCTTGGCTTTCTTTATTAAATTCTAATGGCGATTTTGCACCTAATTTAGCTTGATAACGGTCATTGTTATAAAAATCTATGTAATCTTTGATAGCTGTTTCCAATTCTTCGTAAGTCTCAAATTTATCATTAAGATAGTACATTTCAGACTTTATAATACCCCAAAAGCCTTCCATTGGACCATTATCTATGCACTTACCAACTCTTGACATACTTTGTTTCATGCCTGCTGAAATAAGCTTGTTTTTGAACGTTTGGTTTGTATATTGGAATCCTCTGTCGCTGTGAAAAAGGGGATGAGCATCAGGGTTTAATCTTACGGCTTCATCGAAGTTGCTGAAAACAAGATGGTTGTTATTATGTTTGCCGATCGTATATGCTACTGTTCTTCTGTCGAACAAATCCAAAATTGCACTTAAATACAGCTTTTCTCCGTTTCCGTATTTAAATTCCGTAACATCTGTAAGCCATTTTTCGTTCACTCTGTATGCTTCAAATTTTCTGTTAAGTATATTTTCTGCTGTCATCTGTTCGAGTGATGGTCTTGTGCAGCCGCTGTTCTTGCGGCGAATAACAGATGAGATTCCCAGAACTATCATTATACGGCGGATCCTTTTATGGTTGTAGTTGGTATCATTTATTCGGTTTATAAACATTGTCATACGCTTATAGCCCAAAATTCCATTATGCTTTTTGTGCAGTTCCATTATTTTCTCGGCAAGCTGCTCGTTTATTATCTGAGAATTGCTTTTTTCTCTGTTTTTCCACTTATAATAAGCACTTCTTGCTATATTCAGCTTTTCACAAAGTTGTTTTACTGTATAGCCTTTTTCTTCGTGTAATTCCGAGATCGCTATGTACTTACTCTCGTTTCTTACTTCGGAAAGCGACACCTCTCTTTCAATTCTCTCAATTTTTTTACTATGTCCAGCTCCATTTGCAATGCCTGTTTTTCGGCTTCAAGACGTTTGTTTTCGGCTTTTAATCTGTCAATTTCAGTGAGTTCATCAACATCTTTGGTTTTCCCACGTCTGTCAACCAGTCCATCCGCACCTTTCTCTTTGAACTTTGCTGTCCAAGTATAGACTTGCTGATAGGATACGCCGTATTTCTCGGCTATTGCGTTATAATCATTTCCCGATCCAATACAATCCGCTACTATTTGCAGTCTTTCTTCATAAGTTGTTTTTCGCCCTTTAGTCATAAGTTTTCCTCCCGAACAATTCTGTCCTTTGAATTTCTTATGACCATTATACACCAAAATCCAATTTCGCAGTGATTTTTTGCTTAAAATTTTATATTTTTTTGCTATTTCTCTTAAACTACCTTTTCCTGCAAGATAATCTTTAACGGCTGCTTCCTTTAATTCCGCTGAGTAATATTTATTATGAGGATTGAAAAAAGCATCCTCCCCTAATGCTTGATAATTTCTTATCCACATCCCAAATGAACTGTTGTCAATTCCATATTTATTCGCTATATTTCGCTGACTTGCTTTTCCTGAAAGATACTCTTTTACTGCTGCTATTTTCAATTCCGGTGACACCTTTGATTTTCTTCCCAATAAAATAACCCCCTTAGAGTATTGATACACGTTTTATTTTTTCGTGTGTCTACTCTAAGGGGATTATATCA
>DMLG01000100.1 GCA_003453455.1 Clostridiales bacterium | reverse complement strand
AAACTAAAAGGAATGAGTCCGGTACAATACCGAACTCATTCACAAGCAATTTAATATTGAATTTTGTCTAAACTTTGGGGTTCACTTCACAGCGTTGCTGTTTTTTATTTATTCTCCGAATGGCGTTCCGCATTCGGGGCAGAATTTTGGTGTTTCTCCGTTTTGTGGAGTCCAGCCGCATTTTGCACATTTTTTAACTTGCACAGGTTCGCCCTTTCTTGCGCCGCAGTTGGTACAGAAATTGCCGTTATTTACCGCTCCGCAAGCGCATTTCCAGCCGCCTTGCTGCTGCCCCATTGCATAGAGCTGCTGCGCGCCCATATTCGCACCTGCATTCATTGCCATACCCATACCCATAAATCCTGTCACTGCGCCATTTTCATTTGACGCAGCAGCCTTCATCGCCGCCGCCTGAGCCTCTGTAAGAGTTGCCGCTGCCATAGTCGGGTCGCGAAGTATTCCTGCGTGCTGAGCCTTTTTGATAAGTTCCTGATCCTCTTCGGGGAGAGTTACGCTGCCAAGCGCAACCGAAACCACATCTATACCCCTTAAATTACCCCATTTTTCTGAAAGTACATCATTGAGCGCTGTTTCAAGCTCTGTGTTATGTTGTATTATCTGATTAGGTCTGAGCCCCAAATCAGAAAGTCTTCCAAACGCAGGTTGAAGAGCTGATATAAACTCTGTTTTTAGCTGAGCGTCAATATCTTCTCTTCTATATTCTTCTTTCACATTTCCTGCAACATTTGTATAGAAAAGCAGAGGATTTACTATCTTGTACGAATATACTCCCGATGCACGCACCGAAACATCTATGTCAAGACCGATATTTGCATCAGCAACACGGAATGGAATAGGATTAGGCGTACCGAACTTGTTATCCACCAATTCCTTTATATTTATGTAATAGACCCTCTGGTCCTTTGCCGTATCTCCGCCAAAGGTAAAACGCTTGCCGATAACCTTAAATGTTTCACACACAGCGTTTCCAAGATTACCTGTAAAAATTGACGGCTCGCTTGATGTGTCAAAGGTGTATTCGCCGGGCTCCGAACAAACCTCCACAACCTTTCCCTGCTCGACAATCAGCATACATTGTCCGTCCGCAACAGCAATGCCGCTGCCGCTTGATATGATATTATCATTTCCCTTTTTGTTTGATGAGCGACCACCTATCTGTTTTTCGCCCTTCGTCATAATAACATCTGCCGAAAGCGAATCACAGTAGAAAAATTCCTTCCACTGGTCAGCAAGTGTTCCGCCCATTGCTCCTATACCTGCTCTTAAAAGTCCCATTCAAATCTCTCCTTTTTTATTAGTTTTATCTTAAAAATCGCGTCCGCCTGACGAGTAACTGCCTCCGCTTGATGAACTTCCGCTCGAATAACTCGAACCGCCGCCTGAGCTTTCCTTTTTTTCTGTTCTTGTAATTGTAGAATACAAAAGTCTCACCGACTTATTCCTTATATTAAGACTGCCTTTTACAAGATACTCGTTTGCACCCACCTGTGTGTAAACATACATTTTTTTCTTCATACTCTCAATTACCATTAGAGCTATAACGAGCGCTATAATTATTCCCACAATCAATGGCCAGCCAAAGAGGTTAGTCCTATTGGATTTTGGCTCTATTATCCCAAAATTACCCTCACCAAGGCTCTTTTCAATGTAATCTGCCTGCTTTTTTAAAGCCTCAAAGTAATTCCCGCTGCGCATATCTCTATCTACTATTTCGTCTATCGTATAGGTTACATCGCTTGTGAAAATATCCTCATAGCTGTTGGTCGATACGGTGCGCCAGCCACGGTTGTCGTCCTGCAAGCAAAGAAAAAAGCAGACTGCGCTAAAATCGTCGCCTTTTCCGTATCCGCCAAAATAGATAAAATCAGCGGCATAAACATCTTTTGAAAGATTATAGGTATTATCGTCTATAAAAATAACATAACTAAAATCATAGGTATCGCAAATTCTCTGCACCTGCTCGGTAAGTTCGGCTTTTTGTGCCTCGGTCAAAAGTCCCATATCATCTACCACACGAGGTGGGTTTTCAGCGTGGTAATTTTGAAAATTTGCAACATCGTCTGCGTACCAATAAGGCATACCGTCTGCCTTATCTCTTTTATCTATATTCCATTCCTTGCAAATAGCAAATACGAAATCCAGATATTCATTGAAGGCTTGATAATTTGATATGTCATCATCATTAAAAAGTCCGTCTGTCTTTTCAAAAAGGGCATCTTCCCTGCTTTTTGGAATAGCACTTTCCGCTCTGCCGTAAAAGAAAATATTATATTTCCCGTTTTCCATATCAATTACAAGAAAAATACCGTCTTTGGTTTCGCCATAACCAAAATTGTTATTTTTATACACCGTTTCGGCATATTCCCAAAGTTCCATATCGTAATCATATGTATCTAAAACAAAGACAGGGAAATCCATTTCAAGCGGCTCGATATTTTCGTTTATTCTGTCATTCAAGCTCACGCTTTCCTCTTCGGAAACCACCTCTGAATAGTCGTTAAATCGGTATATTGCGCCGTTATACATAGGCTCTGCCATAGTCTTTGGAGCAATTTCAAAAGCTAAAACAAGGGTGATTAAAAAATATATAATTCTTTTCAACAAAACCGCCCCCTATCTTATTAAAAGTGCGGCAACTGCCATACACACACCCAAAGCTGCCAAAAATGCTGCCGAAAAATACAGCCACTTTTTAGCCTTACTTATGGGAAGTTCACCAACTACTTTTCCTGTCTGCCCATTTATAGCAAATCGGTAATTTTTACCCATATACCCCACATTTAAAAGATAGACGGGAAGCATAACATATTTTACGCTTGAATTCTCAAGTTTCATATTGCTATTTTTCCTGCTTATGGTATCAAAACTCTTATTTACAGAGTTTATAAATACTTCCTCCGCACTGTTTTTCATCCTCTGCGAGGCGCGCGGCAGGCTGTCGTCAGGACTTTCATCAAATCTATCCGCCAAAAATCCTGAAAGATATGCCGAATCAAAATCAACAAGCTCGCTATAATCATACGGTTCAAGAGAATCCATCAAATCGTCATCCATCTTCACGCTTGCATCTACCGGGATTTTTTTAAAACTCATTTTTCCGTCAATATCGATAAGGTAATGATTTACCTGCGTTATATTGTACTTTGAAGTTGAGTAGCATAATGTCTCGGTACCCTCCATAATCATATTGCCGTCAAGCGTTGCATCAAAAAGCCAGAATGGAACATAAATTCCTTGGATTTTTCCAATTTTCTGCTTTTTTAAAAATCCCTTCGGCAACAGCGGTTTTCCTTTAAAGTATTGTAAAACAGCAGACTCAAGTCCTTCTTTACCGATTTTAAACGGTATTATTGCATTTGGTTTTAATCCGCCCTTTACCGCGTCTGACATAATTATCTCATTGTCACAATACGGACAGCGCATCGCCGCCGTTTGCGGATTTGTTTCAATCGCCGCACCGCAGGAGCGGCATACATATACTACGGTTCCGTCAAGGGATTCCTTGTTTTGTTCAAAACTCTTATTATAGTCTCCCCACTCAAACTCCTTATCGCCATCCTCTGTATCATAATAGCATTTTAGTGTTTCCAAATCATATTCGCTGTCGCAGGCGTCACATTTCAGCTTTCCGTCTTTATCATATTTAAGAGGCGAGCCGCAGGACAGGCACTTATACGATATTGTTTCCATTGCCATAAAATCCCCCCTATGCACTGATTATATTATAAAACTTTTCCTAAATCAACACATTTACAAAAAAAGTGCCATATAAATGGCACTTTTCTATCTTATCTTTTCTATGATAGTTCTTTCAAGATTTTTTACATTCTTCTTTACAGAAATCATCTTTGAAATGTTGATGACAGCGTGTACTATAATTACCACACCTGCACAAACCGTAACTGAAACAGCAGAGAAAATCGGTGTCAACAAAACGGCAATGCCTGCGATTATATCAATGATATTCAAAATCGTCATAAGTATCCATGGTGCATCTGTACCTCGAAGAGCCATAGCAAGTTTAATGCCGTTCACTCCCGATGCAATTATCCATAGTCCCAGAGAAATCCCTATATACATAGCAAGGCTTTCAGGAACGATAGCAAGAAGTATGCCTAAAATTATGTATAATATACCCTGCATCATTCCGTCAAAGGGAATATAAAACTTTCTTGCTTTGATGTCTAAAACTATCAGCGTTATACCGTGCGCTACCAAAAATACCGCTACTGTAATGCCAAGTGCTACAAGCGAAAGCCCCGGATACAGAATAAGAATAACGCCAAAAATCAATGCCACTACCGACAGTGCAATAACTGAGTTTGAAATGTTTTTAAAAATATTTTTCATAAAATCACCCCTAATTTATAAATTTTTACCTCTCGGTAATATCTTTATTATAATACATTTTTTGACAAATAGCAATACAAATAAATTGACTTTTTGCTTATTTTTAGTTATAATTAAACGAAACTTATATTCTTGGGGGATTTTTTATGATAAATGGTAACTTTGCCGTTGCGCAGTCAGGCGGACCTACCGCCGCTATAAATGCATCGCTTTGCGGCGTTATAAAAGCTGCTACTGCTGATAACAAAAAGATTTATGGTATGGTAAACGGCATAAAAGGTGCAATAGATAACAATTTTGTTGATTTGGGAGAAATTTTCAAAGACGAACACAATTTGAAACTCTTAAAAACCACACCTGCGGCATATTTAGGCTCATGCAGATACCGCCTGCCCGATTTCGACGGAAAATGCGATGTTTACGAGAAAATTTTTGCCGGCTTTGCCGAAAAAAATATCACTATGGTGATATATATAGGCGGTAACGATTCAATGGATACCGTTATGAGACTTTCTCAATATGCCGAAAAAAACGAAAAAAATGTGCTTTTTGCAGGCGTTCCAAAAACGATTGACAATGACCTTATGGGTACAGACCATACCCCCGGATTTGGTTCTGCGGCAAAATTTGTAGCAACAACCGTTTTAGAAATAGCACGCGACTGCGCCGTTTACAAAGATCGCTCCGCAACCGTTGTTGAGATTATGGGCAGAAATGCAGGCTGGCTTACCGCCGCCTCCGCTCTGGCAAGAAACAGCACTTCCTCCGCTCCGCATCTTATATATCTTCCGGAAGTTCCGCTTTCAAAAGAAAAGCTGATTTCCGACATAAAAAATTGCAAAGAGCGTAATATTGTTATCGCAGTTTCGGAAGGCATAAAAAATGAAAACGGTGAATATTACAGTAATCTCGACTGCAACAGCGGCCATGATAAGTTCGGACACGCACAGCTTTGCGGCTCTGCAAAGGTTATAGAAAACATAATAAAGGAGAATTTTGGTATAAAAACACGCTCTGTCGAGCTTAATGTTCTGCAAAGGTGCAGTTCGCATTTTGCATCGCTTACCGACCTTAATGAAGCCGAAATGATTGGCGCTTTTGGCGCAAAGTCCCTGCTTTCAGGGAAAACGGGAATTACTGTCGGATTTGAGAGAATTAAAGATTATGAAATAAAACCAGTTATAAATGATGTTATTAAGGTTGCAAATCTTGAAAAAACCGTTCCCGATAGTTTTATCGCAAAAAGCGGAAACGATATTACGGAAAAAGCACTAAATTATCTAAGACCACTCATTTTAGGCGAGCCGGAAATAGAAATAGAAAACGGCATACCCAAGCATATTGCATTATAAAAAAGCTTTTGATAAAAGCTC
>DMLG01000123.1 GCA_003453455.1 Clostridiales bacterium | reverse complement strand
TGCGCCTAAGGCATTTATGCAGTCCTCTGTTGCGAGTATATCCTGACTTTCCGCAAGATTTGATATTTTACTTGTTCCCTCCGCTAAGGCGGCGCAAATCAAAATCCTGTGCGCATAGCTCTTTGAAGGGGGAGAGAAGACTTTGCCAGAAAGTGCAGACGGTTTAATAATTGCTCTCACCTTTGTCACCCCTCAATTAGTGCGTCAATCGCAAGATTGTAGCCTTCAAGACCTTTTCCGCAGATGGTGCATTTTACATAATCTCTGATATAGCTTTTTTGCCTGAAATCCTCTCTTTTTGAGATGTCACTTATATGCACTTCCACAGTCGGGATATTAACGCTCTTTAATGCGTCTAAAATAGCAACGCTTGTATGGGTATATGCGGCAGGGTTAAATACAATTCCGTCGGTATGCTCAAAATATGCATTTTGTATGGCATCTACAAGCGCACCCTCGTGATTTGATTGAAAAAATTCTACATCTATCCCTTTTGACGCAGCATAATCTGCCACAAGTTTTTTTAAATCATCATAGGTTTGTCCGCCATAGATTTTCGGTTCTCTAATTCCGAGCATATTTATGTTCGGACCGTTCAAAATAAGTATTTTCACTTTATAAGCTCCTTTAAAATTGCAGCTGCTACATCATTTGGCGCAGCGTCTGCTAAAATTTCGATATCAGCCGATTTTTTGTAAATCGGATACCTTTTGGAAAACATATCATTTAATGCTTCAAAATTTGATGAAAGCGGGCGGTCCTCTGTTGCTATAAGATTTTCGATAGCACGGTTTAGGAAAATTATTTTTCCGTTTCTCTTTAACGCCTGAACATTTGCGCTGTCTAAAACGGCTCCGCCGCCTGTTGCAATTACTGCTCCGCTTTTTTGAGAGAGAGAGGATATGACATCTTTTTCAATTTTTCTGAACTCTGCCTCACCGTACCTTTTAAAAAAATCGCTTATCGGCATTTTGATTTTTTTGATAATTTCTTCATCACTGTCGAAAAAGTCTTTTTTTAAGGTGTCGGATAGTAGCTTTCCGATAGTGGATTTGCCACATGATGGCATACCGATTAAGACTATATTTTCCTTTTGGCTTTTTACGGCATTAAAAGCAGTATCTATGGCGCTTTCATCTATATTTTTCCCTGTAAAATGCGAACAGGCATATACTGCCTGCGCAGAAAGCATATAAAGACCGCCTTCTGATGGAATACCTCTTTTTTGCGCATCAAGTACGAGATTTGTCCTGATGGGGTTATATACCACATCTATAACGCCTTGAAGCGAATGGAATTTATCGAGGTAAACGGGTGTTTTCTCTACATTTGGAAACATTCCCGAAGGGGTTGTGTTTATTATAATTTCAATATCAGTGTGCTTTTCATAAAGCTCGGAAAATGTTACAGCATTTGGTTTTAAAGACCTCGAAACAAATATAATTTCTCTTGCGCCAAGTTCTTTTGATACACAATATGCGGTTTTTGAAGTACCGCCAGTGCCTAAAATTGCGACTTTTTTTTCTGGTATTTTTATGCCGTTTTTCAAAATAAGCGCTTTTAAGCCGTCAAAATCGGTATTGTACCCGAAAAGTTTGCCGTTTTTGTTTATAACTGTATTTACAGCGCCTATTTTTTTGGCGTTTTCTGAAATTTCGTCAAGATATGGAATAACCGTCTCTTTGTATGGAATTGTGACATTTATGCCGAGAAAATCACGCTTTTTTAAAAACTCACAAAGTTCATTTTCGGGAATTTCTAAAAGCTTATAGTCATAGTCTGCAATAACTTTGTGAATTTCTGCCGAGTAGCTGTGAGGTAAGCTTTTGCCAATCAGTCCGTACTGCATTTTTTATTTCCCTCCAAAAGCGCATCGTTTCCAAAGCGACCTATAAGCAAATCTGCGATAACAATAGCGCAAATACTGTCTATAACAGGGCAAATCCGCCTTATAATGGCAGGGTCGTGACGACCGTGAATTTCAATCTTGGTATTTTCCTTTTTTATAAAATCAACGGTGTTTTGTACTCTTGCAATAGAAGGCGTGGGCTTTACGGCGCAGTTAAAAACTATCGGCATACCGTTTGTTATACCGCCGTTAATACCGCCGTTTGAGTTGGTTTTTGTCACAATTTTTTTGCCGTCTGTATAAAATTCGTCATTACATTCCGAGCCTTTGACGCTTGAAAAGGCAAAGCCTTTGCCAAACTCAATGCCTTTTATTCCGCCAAGGCTAAATACAGCATGTGAAATCATACTTTCAACGCTGTCAAACCAAGGCTCGCCAAGCCCTGCAAAAACGCCTGTGATGGCGGTTTGTGTTATTCCGCCGATACTGTCGAGATTTTTTGCGGTTTCTTTTATCTTTTCAGTCATTTTTCTTGCAGAGTTTTCAGAAATAGTTGGGAAATCCGCGGAATTGAGATTTTTTATATCATTTTCATAATCTGAAAAATCATCATCTTTAATATCTGCACACTTTAAGATGTGAGTGCCTATCTTTATACCCAAATTTTCAAGCGCAGGCAGAAGTATTCCGCCTACGGCGCATAAGCTTGCTGTAATCCGCCCTGAAAAATGACCGCCTCCACGGTAGTCTTCAAATCCGTGATACTTGCAAAATGCCGCATAGTCAGCGTGTGACGGGCGCGCAATACCGTAGGTATAATCGCTGCTTTTCGTGTTTTCGTTTGGAATAATTATCGTAAGCGGTGTACCTGTTGTTTTGCCGTTTACAACACCGCTTATAATTTTAAAAATATCGGTTTCACGCCTTGGTGTGTCTATGATAGAAGCAGGTCTTCTGCGTGTAAGCTCGTGCTCTATCCGCTCTTTTATGACAGGTATCCCCGGTGTAAGCCCGTCTATAACCGCACCTATTGCATCACCATGGCTTTCACCAAAGAGCGTTACAGAAATATTTTGTCCGAATGTGTTTTTCATTTAAATCCCTTTCCTTAAATCAGATCCATTATTTCATCTTCCGTCATTTCGCGAAATTCAAAGCTGCCTATTTCATCCACAAAAACTGTTATAATACCGTCTTTTGTCTGTTTTTTGTCATGCTTTATATAGGATATAAGACTGTCATTTTTATCTATTTTTGTTGGCAAAGAGTATTTTTCAAGCACTTTTAAAATCCGAGGTTTAACTTTTTCCGAGCAGAAGGGGAGCATACCGAGTGCGACACATTCGCCGTGTAAAAGCTGTCCGTTCTTTGAAGCTTCAATGGCGTGACCTATTGTATGTCCGAAATTGAGTACGCGCCTTAATCCATTTTCCTTGGGGTCTTGTTCCACAACAGATTTTTTTATTTTGATTGCACCCTCTATTATTTGGGGCAAATCGTCTTTCAAATTCTTGCTGTTTTCTATTAATGAAAACAGTTTTTCATCGGAAGTTGCCGCCATTTTTATTGCCTCTGCAAGACCTGATGAGAGCTCGCGAAAATCAAGTGTGTCCAAAACGGCAGTATCTATTATCACTTTTTTCGGCTGATAAAATGCACCTACGGCATTTTTTACACCATCAAAATCTATCGCCGTTTTTCCACCAATTGAAGAATCTACCTGAGAGAGTAAGGTTGTTGGAATATTGTAAAAATCTATACCCCGCATATAACAGGAGGCGGCAAATCCGCTTATATCACCGACAACGCCGCCGCCGACTGCAATAACGCAGTCCCCGCGCGAAAAGCCTGATTTTAGCATAACAGAGAGAATGTGCGAAAACTCCGATATGTTTTTACTGCTCTCGCCCTCAGGAATTGTTACCAAAACAGGGATTTTTGATAAACTCATAATAGTCTCCGCATATTTTTTGGGGACACCTGTATCTGTCACAACTAAAACCTTGCGGTTTAAATCAAGCAGCTCTTTTGCGTCTTTTAAAATATTATATCCGATTACAATGTCATAGGAGAAGGTATCGGAATTAACAGGAATTATCATAGTTAAATTTCCTCGCTTGTTTTTGTATAGTATGTGCCGACAAGTTTAAGCCTTGCACATATGACGGAAAGTTCTGCAAGAAGAGCTTTGCCGTTTTCGTTATTTATATTTCCTTCTGCCTCAATATAAAAGAAATATTGCCATTCAAGCCCCTTCATAGGTCTGCTCCTCAAGCTTTTCATATTGTAGCCGTGCGCACCGATGATATTAAGCGTCTGCGCAAGTGCGCCTGCACGATTCTGTACTGTAAATACCAGAATGAAATTCTCGTTTTCACGCAATTTTTCCTTTTGCGGCTTGTTTTGTACCCGTGAAAATGCAGCAAATCTCGTTGAGTTGTTTCTCGAATCGTTTATATGCCGCTCTAAGACCTTTAATCCGTAAATCTCAGCTGTCTCATATGAGGCAATAGCGGCTACGGTATTATCTTTCGAGTCTTTTACCGCTTTTGCGGCTATTGCTGTATTGGAGGCATAGTCCGTTTCAAAGCCGGCGGCGTTTATATATTCGCTGCATTGCTTTAATGCTTGTTCATGGCTTATCACTTTTTTAATATCCGAAAGAGAAGAGGATGGCTTTGCTATAAGACAATGCTCTATTGCAAGGTTTACAACCTGATTTACAAAAAGACTTCCGGTAAAAAGCAAGTCGGTTACTGTGTCAACTTCGCCTGCATAGCTGTTTTCAAGAGGCAAAACACAGCAGTCACATTCACCGTTTTCGACAGCACGGTAAGCGTCGGTAAAGGTTTTGTAAGGATTGAGGCTTGCTGTTTCATACATTTTATGAGCAGCTATGTGTGCAAATGCTCCGGGAACACCGCAGTATGCGACTTTAAGGCCCGAAATAAGCCTTTCCTGATAATCGCAGGAAAGTTCCATAATCCTTTTTTGAAAACCGA
>DMLG01000003.1 GCA_003453455.1 Clostridiales bacterium | reverse complement strand
CTTTCTTTCAATCCTGTATTTTCGCTTTCCGTAGCGGTTGCTTTTCTTAATATGACAAAGCAGTTTACAGGTAATGTAAATCAATGCTCACAGCAGATAAATGCGGTGGTTATGGCACTTGCGGGCGCAGGGCGCATTTTTGAGCTTATGGACGAACTTCCTGAGACGGACGACGGCTATGTAACGCTTGTAAATGCCGTTACAGATGAAGACGGCAAAATTACAGAGACCGAAGAGCATACAGGAGAGTGGGCATGGAAACATCCCCACGGCGACGGAACGATTACCTATACAAAACTATCGGGAGATGTTACTCTTGACGGGGTGGATTTTGCATATGAAGAAGGAAAGCCGGTGCTTCACGATATAACGGTTTTTGCAAAACCCGGGCAAAAGGTGGCGTTTGTAGGTGCAACAGGTGCAGGAAAGACGACTATTACAAATCTTATAAACAGATTTTATGATATTGCCGACGGAAAAATCCGTTATGACGGAATTAACATAAATAAGATAAAAAAATCGGATTTGCGGCGCTCTTTGGGAATAGTATTGCAGGAAACAAACCTGTTTACAGGCAGCGTTATGGATAATATCCGCTACGGTGCTTTAAGTGCAACGGACGAAGAATGTATAAATGCGGCAAAACTTGTAGGTGCAGATGATTTTATAACAAGGTTGCCCGATGGGTACCAGACTATTATAACAAACAACGGCACTAATATATCGCAGGGACAGCGTCAGTTGATTGCGATAGCAAGAGCGGCTGTTGCCGACCCGCCTGTTATGATAATGGATGAGGCGACATCGAGTATAGATACGAGGACAGAAGCTATTGTGCAGCGCGGTATGGACAGACTTATGAAGGGCAGAACTGTTTTTGTAATTGCGCATAGACTTTCCACAGTTAAAAACTCTGATGTTATAATGGTTATGGAAAACGGAAGAATTATAGAGCGCGGAAACCATAGCGAACTTATAGAGAAAAAGGGCAAATATTATCAGCTTTATACGGGCGCATTTGAACTTGAATAAACAAAAGGACTGTACCTTGGAGGTACAGCCCTTTTGCTTTTAAGAGGTAGTTTACAGCATAGCCGCCGTTTAGTTCTGGCAGCATCTGCGGCAGCGGTTTGCGCAACATCTTTGGCATTGGCATCTTGCGCAGCATCCGTTATTTTGGCAACAATTATTGGAATTGTTATTGCCAAATATGCTTTCCACAAGACTATTGTTATTTGAACAGCATCTTGAACTGTTGTTATTGTTATTTCTGCAACACATAAAATTCACCTCCCCCAAATATGTAACGAATACCGCTGCCTAATAACATAGTATTCGGAAAATCTCATAATGTGCGGCATTTTTCATATAGAGAATATGAGATGGAGGTTTCAAGTTTCTGATGAAAAATAGTTGTGCTACTTGTGCATATCGAATTTATGTGCTATACTGTAAGACAGAAGGGTGGTGACGGAGTTGGAAATAACCGTAAGCTATGGTGCGCAACAGATTTTAAAAACACTTGAAAACGCAGGATTTAAGGCTTATATAGTTGGCGGTGCAGTACGCGACAGTATTATGGGCATAACTCCGTCCGACTACGATATAGCAACAAATGCAAAACCCTATCAGGTGAAAGCAATTTTCCCGAGAACGATAGATACAGGGTTAAAGCACGGAACTGTCACCGTCGTTGAAAATAAAACAGGCTTTGAAGTCACAACCTTTCGTACAGAGGGTATCTATAACGATATGCGCCACCCTGAGAGCGTTGAATATATTGATGATATTGAAACCGATTTACGCCGCCGTGATTTTACGGTAAATGCTATGGCGTATAGCTTAAAGTACGGGTTTTTGGATTGCTTCGGCGGTGTTTCCGATATACAGAAAAAGCTTATACGGTGTGTGGGAAACAGTGAACAACGCTTTAAAGAAGATGCGCTGAGAATGCTTCGGTGCATAAGATTTGCCGCATGCTTAGGGTTTGAGATTGATAAAGAGGCAGAAAATGCAATTAAAAAATGCGCCGTCTTGATAAAAAATGTAAGCGGTGAGAGAATTTTGTCCGAGCTTAACAAAATCCTTTTGAGTGATAATCCGGGAAAAATTCGCCTGCTTTATAAAACGGGACTTATGCAGTATATATTGCCCGGACTTTATACCTGCTTTTTTACCGAACAGAACAATAAATACCACATATATAATGTGGGCGAACATATCATAGCCTCGGTTGAGAATACACCAAAGGATTTGATTTTGAGGTGGGCAGCACTCCTGCACGATATCGGAAAGCCTGCATGCAGGAGCTGTGATGCAAATGGGATATACCATTTTTACGGTCATCACCGTGAAAGTATGAAAATGGCGGATGATTTGCTGCACAGACTCAGAATGGACAGGGATTCAATACACGATATACTTGTTTTAATAGAAAATCATGATGTTCATATGGATTCGGCACCTACGGCGGTAAAGCGTATGCTGGCAAGGACGGGGGAACCCTTGTTCTTCAAATTGTTACAACTTCAAGAGGCGGACAATATGGCAAAAAATCCGCTTTATATAAGCGACAGAATTGCTAAAATAAAGATGGCAGGGGAAAGAGCGCAGCAGATTATTGCGGAGGGACAGCCTTACACCGTATCCCAGCTTCAAATAAACGGACGCGACCTCATAAAGCTTGGATATAAGGCAGGACGCGAAATCGGCGATACTCTTAAATTTCTGCTTGATGAAGTCTTAATAGATCCGAGCCTTAACAGGCGTGAATATCTTATAAAAAGAGCAATATTATTAAAAAGAGGAAATCAGCTTTAATCTGGCAGATTTCTTTTTTTGTGAGGTTTAAGGGAAAAGCCTTATTTCTATTCCAAGGCGCCGTTTTATGAACAAGAAGCTCATCAAAAGTTCACAAATTAAGCCTGCTGCCGAGGCGAGCGCCGCACCTAAAATATTGATTTCGGGAATTTTTATGAGTATAAAACAAAGCGAAATACTTATTATAGAGGACATAAAGCCGAATAAAAAGGGAGCAAAGGTTCTGCCTGATGAATATATAACTGTCAAAAGAACGCTTGTTAGAGGTGCAAAAACCAAAATCGGAGAGGCAAATATCAGCATAGATGAATATGCGCAACTGCCAAATATCAGAGAGGTCAGCTGTTTTGAAAAGGCAATAATCAGGGCGCATAATAATAGAGATACACAAAATATAATCCGCATTATCTTTGATAATAAATTATTTAGCAAAAATTCATTTTTTTCGGCAAAATGCCTTGCGGAAATCGGAAAAAGGGAGACGGAAAGCGTCCTTAAAAGACCTGCGGGAAAGCGTATTATAGTAATGGCGTACCCAAAAAATGCCCCGTAGAGCCAGCTTGCACCCTCCTTAGATAATCTTCCTGATGCTTTTATGCTGTTAAAGACGGAAGTGTATGAAGAATACTTCAAAATAATCCTATCTGCCTGATAATCGGAAAATCTTATTGCAAGGAGGCTGTTCCGTATCACAGCATTTTCAGTAAGGTCAAGGCTTGAAAGAATAATTGCATACACTGTCAAAGGAAATGCGTATTCCATAATGCTTTTACTGATTTCTCCCGTATGGTGCAAATTAACGGTTTTGATTTTTTTATAAAAAGGTGTAAAAAATATGAAAAGGAGGATAGTGGCAAACGCCTCGCCAAGGGTAATAGCGAGTGCGCTGCCTGATGCTGCATATTTTGCTGAAAAAATCGCAAAAAAAGATGTAAAAATATACGCCAAAATCAATTTTACCAAGGATTCAAGGGCTTGCGACACCGCACAAGGGAACATATTGGAATAGCCCTCAAAGAAGCTTTTTATGAAAGCTCCCACGGCAACAATAAAAACAGACGGAGAAAGTATGGCTATGGCATATTCTGCCCTCAAATCCTTTAAAGCCGCTGAAAAAAAGCCACGGGATACGAACATAAAAAAACTGAGCAGAAGTCCTAAAAAGCACATTGCAAAAAGGGCAAAGCGTAGTCCTTTTAATATATCATCTTCTTTTCCTGAGGAGCGTTCTTTTGATATAAAGTGTGTAAGAGCAAGAGGCATACCTCCGCATGCCAAAGTTAAAAATAAGGAATATACGCACATAGCGCTCTGGTAAATTGCCATACCCTCTTCTTTCAGATAGCGTGCCAAGATGATTTTTTGGAAAGCCAAAAAAATCTGTGACAAAACTCCTGCTAAGGCTAAATAAAATGTATTTTTTGTGTAAGAAAGCTCATTCATAAACTATTTCTCCGTAAAAATGTGGTGTAAAAATGTTTTTTCTTGTAAAAATATGTCAAAATCTACAAAAAAATGATATAAAATTGAAAAAAAATGCTAAAATTTCAACTAAACCTATTGACAATCATAAATCTTTATAATACAATACATACTCGTAAGGGATTGACAAAATTCCCGAAATAAACTATATAGGAGGATTATTATGAATAAGACAGAATTAATTGCAGCTGTTGCAGAGAATGCTTCATTGACAAAGAAAGATGCAGAAAAAGCTATAAATGCCGTTATTGGTGCCGTAACTGGTGCTTTGGCTGATGGCGAT
>DMLG01000159.1:5021-7736 GCA_003453455.1 Clostridiales bacterium | reverse complement strand
CTTAGCAGGCGGAGACGGCTCAGGCAGGGTACAGAGGTAATCTTCTTATGAATAAAAAACAAAAACTAATCAGCGCAGCAGTTTTTGCGGCGCTGATAATTTTAATTTTGACGGGTATTTTTCTGATAAAAACACCGCCGGGTGATGCAGAATCGATCAGCACTATAATGCGTGATGCCGTTTTGCACGAAAAGGAGAAAATAAACTTTTTTGGCATTTCGGTAAATCCGGGGCTTATTTCGGCATACACCGTAACGGGTATTTTGCTGTTAATTGCCTTGCTTATACGGATTTTTGCGGTGCCAAGATTTAAGCTTATTCCGGGTAAGCTTCAAATGCTTTTAGAACAGGCGGTTGGAATGTTTGACGGACTTGCCGAGGAAAAAAGTCCGCACAGAAACAAATTTCTGAGCTTTTATATATTTGTGGCAGGCAGCTACATTTTTATAGGTACTATGTTTGAGCTTTTTGGTGTTCAGGCTATTACAGAGCATGGGTCGCCAATTTCTCTGCCTGCACCTCTTGCAGATATTAACGGTGCGATAGCGCTTGGTGCAATGTCATACGGGGTGATATTGATAGGCGGATTGGCGGCAAACGGCTTTGGTGGATTTTTTAAGGCACTTAAAGATTTTTCTCTGCCTATTTCTATGAGTTTCAGACTGTTCGGCGCACTACTGAGCGGAGCGCTTGTTACGGAACTTGTGTACTACTATTACTCATTAAGCTTTGTAATTCCAGTAATTGTAGGAATTCTGTTCACACTTTTGCATGCTGTTATACAGGCATATGTGCTTACAATGCTAACAGCACAGTTTTACGGAGAATCAACTGAAAATAATAAAAAGGAGAGTAAATGAAAATGAAAAAAATATTAAGAACTGTAATTGGAACATTATTGGTCTTGTCAGCGGCTATGACGCCTGTTTTTGCGGAGGGTGCGGAAGGCGCCATAGTATCGGTTAAAGCTATTGCAGCTGCGGCAATTATGCTTGTTGCATCTGCTGCCGGTGCAATTTCCATGGCAATCGCTATTTCAAAGGCAGAGGAAAGTACAGCGCGTCAGCCGGAGGCAGCAGGTAATATAAGAACGGCAATGATGATGGGACTTGTTTTCATTGAAACAGCAATTATTTATGCGCTCATTACCGCAATAATTATCATATTTGTACTGTAAATCAGGTGACTGTTATGAATTTACCTTTAAATATTGATTTAAGACAGATACTTCTGCATATGCTGAACTTTGTAATTCTTGCTTTTGGTATGTATTTTATACTTTATAAGCCTGTAAAGGAGTTTATGGATAAGCGCAGGAAGGTATATGAGGCTATGGACGATGAGGCAAAGGAAAAAATAAAAAAAGCCGACAGCTTGAAAAAGGAATACGAAGAAAAATTGTCTATGGCTGATGAAGAAATCAGAGAAAACAGGGAAAAGGCCAAGGTTCAGGCAAATGCTGATGCCGAGAGTATAATAGAAAAGGCACAAAAAGAGGCGGAAGATATTATTACCAGGTCGAAAAAGCAGGCGGAATATGAGTCAAAAGAGGCGCTGCGCCGTGCTAACCGCGAAATATCCGAAATCACTGTTGCTGCGGCAAAAAAAATGGTTTATAGCGATACAAGCGAAGCTTTTGACGCATTTTTGGAAAGCACCAAAGGAGTTGTAGATGGTGGAGAATAATATAAAAACAGCCGTTTTGTACTCTGATGTAAAGCCAAGTGATGCACAAACTGCGGAATTTATAGCTTTTCTGAAAAAGGAATTTGATAGCGAAATTGATTTTCAGTGGCAGCGAGAAGAAAGCATAAAAAAGGGATTTCGCATTGAAATAGACAGCAAGATTTACGATTGGACCTTAGAAGGAAGATTTAGGCAGCTCAAAAATCGAGTAAAGCTTCTGGCAAGGGAAAATAAGGATATAATACCGCTATTAAAAGAAAGTCTTTTAAAGTGGTCGCCGGAAGCTGTTGCAGGAGAGGTAGGCACAGTCCAGTCTGTTGGTGACTGCGTTGCGACAGTTAAGGGACTTAAAACAGCATTTTACGGCGAAATTCTTATATTTGGCGATGGCGTAAAAGGTATGGTGCAGTCAATAAGCGAGGATATTTGCGGTTGTATCCTATTTGACGATAATTCGGAGGTATTGCAGGGAACAAAAGTTCGTCATTCGGGAAAAGTTGCAGGGTTTCCGTGCGGCAAAGGCTTTTTAGGACGGGTAACGAATGCTTTGGGTGAGCCGATTGACGCCAAAGGCGGTATTGATTATGATGATTACAGACCTATGGAAAAGGCAGCGCCCGGAATAATAGAACGAGAAACGGTAAATAAGCCGCTTGAAACGGGGATACTTGCGATTGACTCTATTTTCCCTATAGGAAAGGGACAAAGAGAGCTTATAATAGGTGACAGGCAGACGGGAAAAAGCAGTATTGCCATAGATACTATAATAAATCAAAAGGGCAAGGATGTAATTTGCATCTATGTTGCCATAGGTCAAAAAACAAGCTTTGTGTCAAGCCTTGTAAATACACTATCAAAATACGGGGCAATGGACTATACGGCGGTTATTACCGCTACCTCGGGAGAAACTGCAACACTTCAATATATAGCGCCATATTGCGGATGCGCATTAGGCGAATATTTTATGGAACAGGGAAGGGATGTACTTATCGTCTATGACGATTTGTCAAAGCACGCAGTAGCGTACCG
>DMLG01000159.1:0-4871 GCA_003453455.1 Clostridiales bacterium | reverse complement strand
CATCTTTCAAGCGAGCTTGGCGGTGGAAGTATGACTGCGCTTCCGATTGTTGAAACACAGGCCGGTGATGTTGCGGCTTATATTCCTACAAATATTATATCAATAACAGACGGGCAGATTTTTCTTGAAAGTAATCTCTTTTATTCGGGACAGCGCCCTGCAATCAATATAGGGCTTTCCGTTTCAAGAGTTGGAGGCGCCGCACAGACTGCCGCAATGAAAAAGGCAGTAAAGACATTGAGACTTGACCTTGCGCAGTTTCACGAAATGGAAATTTTTATGCAGTTTTCAAGTGAACTTGACGAGCAGACGAGGCGTAATTTGATGTACGGCCAGGGACTTATGCGCATGCTCCGTCAAAAGCAGTCAAATCCGCTTTCGCTTCATGCGCAGGTAATTATGCTTATAGCAGGACTTTCACATTCTATGGAGAAAATTCCTGCCGACAAGGTTCAGGATTTTTTAGAAAAACTTGTTAAAACGGCGGAAAAGGAATATCCGCAAATTTGCAAAAATATTGATGAAAACGGCGATTTTTCCGAAGAAGAGGAGAAAACGATTTTGCTTTTAGCAAACAAAATAGGTGAATGATATGTCAGGTATTGCTGAAATTAAAAGCCGAATTGAAAGTATTGGTGAGATGCAGAAAATAACAAATGCAATGTATCTTATAGCTTGTGCAAAACTTGGGCGCGCCAAAAACGAGCTCAATGCAACAAGACCTTATTTTGATGCGCTGGCAAGGGAGATTAAGCGCGTTTTCAGGATTGAAGAAAAAATAGAAAACAAGTATTTTTATCCCATAACGGGCGAGCATGAGTTTGAGGGTGCATACGGCTATCTTGTCATAACTGCTGATAAGGGACTTGCGGGAGCATATAACCAAAATGTTATAAAAAAGGTATCGGAGCTTATGAAAATGCACGATGAATCTAAGTTGTTTGTTGTAGGAGAATATGGCAGGCAGTATTTTGAATCACATCATATCCCGATTGAGAAGAGCTTTGTATATACGGCTCAAAATCCAACCCTTCACCGTGCAAGAAAAATCAGCAGTATTTTGCTTGATATGTATAATAAGGGAGAACTTAAAAAGATATTTGTTGTTTATACCGATTTCGGTGGCGGAATGAAAACCGAGGTCAATACATTCAGGTTGCTGCCCTTTCACAGAAAGGATTTTGAGGCAGGCGATATAGCAGAAGATGAGCATTTTGAATTCCTGCACTCACTTGATAAGGTTTTGGATAATATTATGCCGAGCTATATAACAGGCTATATTTACAGTGCGCTTATTGACAGCTTTTGCAGTGAACAAGGTTCAAGAATGAATGCTATGAATACCGCAAATGAGAACACAAAAGAGCTTTTGTCTGAGCTGAAATTTAAGTATAACCATGCAAGGCAGGATATGATTACGCGTGAAATAGTAGAAATTGCGGCGGCAAGTCAAAATCAGGCTGCAAGGGAGGCGGTAAAATGACGGGAAGAACTGTAAAAATAACAAGCTCGGTCGTTGATGTAATGTTTGACGTCGGAGAAATGCCAAAAATAAAGGAAGAGCTTATTATAAAAGATGGGGATAAAACCTATGTTATGGAGGTTGCACAGCATATAGGAAATGGCTGTGTAAGGTGCATTATGCTTAGCCCATGCGACGGACTTTCGGTCAATATGCCGGTTTTCGCAACGGGTGGAACAATCAAGGTACCCGTAGGAAAAGAAATCCTTGGCAGAATGATGAATGTTTTGGGAGAAGTGATTGACGGCGGCGAGGAAATTGCCAAAAATGTGAAAAGGATGCCTATTCACGCAAAAGCTCCTGAATTTAAGGACATGAGCAATAAAGTTGAAATTCTGGAAACAGGCATAAAAGTAATAGACCTTTTAGAGCCTTATGCAAAGGGCGGGAAAATAGGTCTTTTCGGTGGTGCAGGAGTAGGTAAAACAGTTTTAATTCAGGAGCTTATTCATAATATTGCAACTAAGCACGGCGGATATTCAGTATTTGCAGGAGTTGGTGAGCGTTCAAGAGAGGGAAACGACCTGTGGCGGGAAATGCTGGCAAGCGGCGTAATAGATAAAACGGCGCTTGTATTCGGTCAGATGAACGAAACTCCGGGAGTGCGTATGAGAGTGGCGCTTTCAGGACTCACAATGGCGGAGTATTTCAGAGATGAGGAAAATAAAGATGTGCTCCTTTTTATAGACAATATTTTCAGATTTGTTCAAGCTGGAAGCGAGGTTTCGACATTGCTTGGAAGAATGCCGTCGGCTGTTGGATATCAGCCTACATTGGCAGAGGAAATGGGAGCTTTGCAAGAGCGAATTGCATCTACAAAAAAAGGCTCGGTTACTTCTGTTCAAGCAGTTTATGTGCCTGCTGACGACATTACCGACCCTGCGCCTGCTACAACATTTTCTCACCTTGACGCAACAACCGTACTCAGCAGAAAGATTGCAGAACAGGGCATATACCCTGCCGTTGACCCTTTGGAGTCGGGTTCAAGGATATTGGATGCAGATATTTTGGGGAGTCGTCACTATAATGTTGCAAGAAGAGTGCAGGAAGTATTAGAAAAATACAAGGAATTGCAGGATATAATTGCTATTTTGGGTATGGAAGAGCTAAGTGATGCCGATAAACTAACGGTAAGCCGTGCAAGAAAAATACAGCGATTTTTAGCACAGCCTATGTTCGTTGCAGAAAAATTTACCGGAATAAAGGGAGTATATGTCCCGGTCTCCGATACATTAAGCGGATTTGAGGCAATTTTGGACGGAAAAGGCGACAATTATCCCGAAAGTGCATTTTATAATGTGGGAACATTCGAAGATGTAATAAAAAAAGCGGAGGAATTGTATGAATAGCTTTCATCTGTGTATTTTGGCGGCAGATAAGCCATTTTATGACGGCGAATGTGTTTCACTTGTCATTCCGACCGATGACGGAAGCTACGGCGTACAGGCACATCATCATAATATGATAGCGGCAATTATTTCGGGTACGGTAAGCTTTCAGGAAAGCGATGGGAAGGAATGCGAATATGCGGCTGTTTCACAAGGCATAATGAAGGTGGAAAATAATGATGTTTTAATACTGGTCGATACAGCCGAGCGTCCCGATGAAATAGATGCAAACAGGGCAAAACTTGATGCGGAAGAGGCGAAGGAAATCCTTTTGCAAAAACGCAGTTTAAGCGAGTACAGGGAGGCTGAGGCACGGCTTGCACGGGCACTTACGAGAATAAAAACAAAAGGCAAGATAAAATAAAAATCCATGGCTACGCACATGGATTTTTATTGTGTTATGACTGTTTTTTATTTATCAGTGTTACTCCAAGGTCATTTTCAACATAAAAGCTGTATTCAAGAGTTTCAATCGGGGATTCTTCAAAGTCTCTCTTATATTCGAGCCTTATATTAGCGTTTCCGGGCCTAACTCCTTTTACACGCAGTTCATAAACTCCGCCTGTACCCGGAAGGTTTGTTTCCGGCTCAATATAATTAAGTTCTATATCAAGCTTATCACTGTCCTGTACCAATGTCCACTCAAATCCTGTTGTACGGTTGCCGGGTATTTCATAGACAAGCTCAGGCCAATCGTAATCGCTAAGGTTAACATTTATATATTCAGAGTCATAGTAAATGTCAGCTGTAAGATAACCTTCTGCATACGAAGCTATCTGATACGGAACATAAAACACATGCACCATATTATCCGTCAGATAAAATCCTGCATTATCAATGTCCTCAATCGCCGAGTCGTGAACACTTCTTATGTGTTCTTCGTCATCGGAATATTCGGCGACTTTATCGGCTATGCGCTCAGCAACTGCATTTTCAAGGTCAAATGTTTCCTCATTAAATACTTCACGGAGAGTAAGCTCCTTATTGTCTCTTAAATCAAAAGTTCTTCCATCCATTGTTGAATTCGGGTGAGCACCGCCTGTGTATGTTGCATAGGTGGTAACTATTGAAATGTATCCGTTTCTATCCATTGTAATATTATAATCCACATCCAATGTAAACGGAATTTCATAGTCATTGGAGTACTCTTCTTCAAGACATTCATTATAGAAATCAAGCGCTTCTGCAATTGAAACCTTTGCATTACTCTCATACTCTTCGTTTATTTTGTCTATAAATTCATTCCCGTTTGATTCTATAAAGGGATAGTAAACATTAGCCTCAAAATCAAATTTGTTCTCAATCTTTTCCGTGATAAGCTTTTTTTCAATTTTATGTGCGCCTTGTCTGCTTTCTATTATTACTGCTTTATCGGCATCGTTCCATTCAACATTTGCTCCGAGCGCATTGGAAACGGCACGCAGGGGGATAAAGGTTCCGCTGTTTTCAATCCTTGCAGGAACATCCAGGGTAATCTCTGTTTCGCCGTTTAAAAGCATTGTATTTTCGCCTATGACAAGAGATATAGTATCAAATCCTTTTTCGGCAAATACGGTTTTTTCTTCGCCGTCCCAGTATTCTACCGTGCAACCGAGTGCTTCAAAAATTGCCCGCATTGGTACAAGTGTTCTGCCATTTTCTATTATGGGTGGCTGGTCGAAATCAAGCAATACACCGTTTACGGTGACACTGACATTGCCTTCTGCTAAGACATCAATAGACGAAAGAACAATACACAGAGAAATTAAGATTCTTATAATTTTTTTCATAAGTTTTACCTCCAAATTGTTTTACATAAAAAGTATATCGTATGATGACAAAAAATGCAATTACTTTTGTAAAAAAGATGTTTTTTTACAGCATACCCCAAAAGCAAAAATCCTCAAAACTGCATAGTTTTGAGGATTTTTGATGGTGAGCCATCGGGAATTCGAATCCCGGACAACTTGATTAAAAGTCAA
>DMLG01000120.1 GCA_003453455.1 Clostridiales bacterium | reverse complement strand
TTACTCTTTATACAACTTAGATGTAAAATTACAGTCGTATTATGGTACCTATATCGGTTATTGGTTCATCTGAAAGAGAAATTATATGTACTCCGTATTTTAAACAGAACTCTTTTATTCGGTTATAATCTTTGTGCAATTTAATATTTCCGTTTACAGCCAGCAAATCCTTTTCTATAAGTCCTGTTGCGCCTCCTATAAAACCTTCGCTAAATCCGTCTAAATCGATTCCTTTATTTTCTGTTAATAATACATCTATATTATTATCCTTTGCTGTATTAAAAATATTTTTATCAGATGTAATAATTGCTTTATCAGATATTATACAAATCGAACATTTTGCATAGCCCTGCTTAGTATTTAAAATTTTTATATGATGTTCATTGCAATATTTAAGGATAGCTTTATCTGTATATTTTTCGTAACAAAATAGTGAATTTCCCACCCGTGCACAATTAAAAGCAATATCATACGGATATTTTGCTGACAATTCACTTTCTCCTAATATAAATTTGCACTCTGTGAATTTTTGTGATAAAAAACCACATATTGTGGACTTTGTCACAAATATGTGGTCAGAAATTTTGCACATCACCATATCCGGATGTCCGCACACAGGCTGTAAAACATCGGGATCAGGCTCTGTTTTAACAATATTATAGCCAAGTTTTTTTAATGTATCCTCACTTTTTTTGCAAATCCTGAAATCAACTATAACGCTTTTCATCTAATCATAGCCTCAAATTCTTTCTCAGAAATAACCTGCACACCAAGAGAATTTGCCTTGTCAAGTTTACTTCCTGCCTCTGTGCCTGCTAAAACATATGTTGTCTTTTTAGACACGGAAGATGATGTTTTGCCTCCAAAACGCTCTATTATGCAGGATGCCTCATTTCTTGTGAAATTTTCAAGAGTTCCTGTCAAAACGAAAGTCATTCCGAAAAATCTTGCATCCTCTAAGCTTTCTGTACTCTCTTCAAAATTCACATTTGCCGCACGCAGCTTTTCTATAAAGTCCGCATTTTGCGGCTCTTTAAAATAGGATACTATACTTTCTGCCATAGCTTCGCCCACATCATCAATGCTCATTAGCTCCTCTTTTGTGCTTTGCATTAGTTTATCCAATGTTTTTACCGATTTTGCTATAACTTTTGAGGCTTTTGAACCTACAAATCGTATGCCGAGCGCAGTTATCAGCCTTGAAAGAGGGTTATTTTTAGAATTTTCTATCGCATTTATAAGATTTTCCGATGATTTTTTTCCCATTTTTTCAAGCGGCTCGATTTGTTCAGCTTTCATATAATATAAATCCGCCGCATTTGCGATAATATTATTAGAAAGAAGTTGTTCTATAATTGCAGGTCCTAATCCGTCAATGTCCATAGCATCGCGTGAAACAAAATGAATAATGTTGCGCATAATTTGTGCAGGACAAACGGAGCTTTTACAACGATAAGCCGCCTCCCCTTCCTCGCGGACAACATTGCTTCCGCAAACAGGGCATTTTTCGGGAATTTTAAATGATTTTTCAGCGCCTGTTCTCTTGTCTTTTTTTACCTCCAAAATTTCAGGGATTATGTCGCCTGCTTTTTGTATTACAGCAATATCCCCTATTTTAATATCTTTTTCGTCAATATAATCCTGATTATGGAGCGTTGCACGTGAAACAACGCTTCCGGCAATAAGCACAGGCTCTAATACTGCAAGAGGTGTTAAAACTCCTGTTCTTCCCACCTGTACCAAAATATCAAGAATTTTTGTTTCCTTTTGTTCCGGGGGATACTTGTAAGCTATTGCCCAGCGTGGGAATTTAGCAGTTGAGCCCAAAATCCTACGCTGGTCAAGATCATTTACCTTTATAACCGCTCCATCAATATCAAAGGCCAGATTTCCTCTCGTATCGCCTATTTGCTTAACCCTTTTAAATGCTGAACTAATATCGGGGAAAACATCATCATTTAAAATAGTCGTAAATCCCAAGTGCTTTAAGTATCGCAGTCCGTCAAGATGTGTTTTAATTTCTTTACCTTCAATTTGTTGAATATTAAAAACAAAAATTTTCATACCCCTTTTTGCCGCAATTTTTGAGTCAAGTTGGCGGAGTGAGCCTGCTGCCGCATTTCTCGGATTGGCAAAAGTAGGCTCTTCAAGCTCCTCGCGCTGCTCATTAATTTTTTTAAATGTTTCGCGGGGAATATAAACCTCGCCTCTTACTTCTAAAAACGGGAGTTTCTCTGTTAGATGTAATGGGATACTCTTTATTGTTTTAAGATTTTGAGTTACATCCTCCCCTACTGTTCCGTCACCGCGTGTAGAACCGCGCACAAAATCACCGTTTACATATTCAAGGGAAACGGATAATCCGTCTATTTTATGCTCTACTACATATTCATAACTGCTTATTTTTTCCCTTACTTTGCGGTCAAAATCATAAACTTCCTCTTCGGAAAATGCATCTTGAAGACTTTCCATAACTACATTATGCGTTACAGGTTCAAACTTATCAAGCGCTTTTCCGCCTACTCTTTGTGTAGGAGAAAGCGGCGAGCGAAACTGGGGGAATTCATCTTCAAGATTTTCAAGCTCACGCATCAATCTGTCGTATTCAAAATCAGAAATTTCAGGATTATCTTCAACATAATACTTTTTTGAGTGGTATTCAAGAAGCTCCGTAAGCTCTTTAATTCTTTTTTCAATATTATCCATAGTTATCTCCTTGTAATATCATAGCCGTATGCAGAAGGTACTGTTCCGACAACAAGCGTTTGCGAAATAGGAATTTTAGCAGTAACAGATGTTTCCGACATCATAAATGCAGATACAACATCTAAATTTGCCATAGCAATAACCGAGATTTCGTAGTAAACCTGATTTATGCCTGCCTCTTTTAAGGACTCTGCAAAATCAACCTCCAAGGTTGTATCAAAGAGAATTTTAACAGGTATCTTATACCCTACGCCTTGGAGCGCAGGATAATTTGTAAGACTTCCGATTGGTATGTAAATGGTAGTATCGCCCGAATTTTTGGAATACTCTTTTAGATTTTCATAAATCTGCGTTTTGATGCGATTAAGTTCGCCTGTATTTGTGCTGATTGAGGTTACAGTATTATCGCTATCAGTTATAATATTGGCAAATTTATCGGTGTTTATACCGTCAAAAACACTTGAAACGGCATTGTTGAGTATTAAGTTTGCTTTATTTTTTGCGGCACATTCTGCTTTTTCCTCAAAAACAGGTTTAAATCGGAAAACAAAGAAGGAAAAGAGCAAAACAAAGCCTGTTATAACTGCAAAACCGAAAACAACAAAGGCAAATGTGCGTGATTGGCGAAAACCACCTGTTAATTTTATTTTCATACTATATCACCTGTAATATAGTATGAAAAATTAAATTTCTGCGTGACATCAGGGAAAATCCCCTGATGTCACATACTTTACTTTATTGTCTTTGAATTTATTTCTTCCGAAAGATTTTCTATAAACTTGTTTATAGTTGTACTGCCCAAATCTCCCTCACTTCTTGAACGAACGGAAACAGAGGCATTTTCTATATCTTTATCTCCTACTACGAGCATATAAGGCACCTTTTCAAGCTGTGCTTCCCGGATTTTGTAGCCGATTTTTTCGGCTCTATCATCAACTTCAACACGGATTATTCCCGCATTTTGAAGTTTTGACTTAATCTCCTCAGCATAAGCGTGATGTCTGTCCGCAATAGGCAGAATTTTAACCTGGACAGGTGCAAGCCAAGCCGGAAAAGCACCTGCATATTTTTCAATCAAAAGTGCAAGAGTACGCTCATAACAACCGATAGAAGTTCTATGGATTATATACGGATTTTTCTTAACTCCATCTTTATCCACATACTCCATACCAAATTTTTCGGCAAGCATTTGGTCAATCTGTATTGTTATTAAAGTATCTTCTTTTCCATAAACATTCTTTATCTGAATATCAAGCTTCGGTCCGTAAAATGCCGCTTCACCAATACCCACCTTATACGGTATTTCAAGGTGATTAAGAATTCTCTCCATCACACCCTGCGCCTCTACCCATTGTTCTTCCGTTCCTATATATTTTTCTCTGTCTGAAGGATCCCATTGTGAGAAACGGTATGAAACATCTTCGTACAAACCGAGAGTTTTCAGCATATATATAGCAAGCTCCAAACAGCCCTTAAATTCGCTTTCAAGCTGCTCCGGAGTACACATAAGGTGTCCTTCGGAAATTGTAAACTGGCGTACACGGATTAAGCCGTGCATCTCACCGGACGCCTCATTTCTGAAAAGAGTTGAGGTTTCATTTAATCGCATAGGAAGATCTCTATATGACCTTCCGCGGTTTAAAAATGCCTGATACTGGAAAGGACAGGTCATAGGACGAAGTGCAAAAACCTCTTTGTCATTTTCAGGATCTCCTAAAACGAACATTCCGTCACGGTAATGGTCCCAATGTCCCGAAATTTTGTATAAATCACTTTTTGCCATAAATGGCGTCTTTGTAAGCTGCCAACCGCGCTTTTGCTCTTCGTCCTCGACAAAGCGCTGCAAAAGTTGTATAACACGCGC
>DMLG01000058.1 GCA_003453455.1 Clostridiales bacterium | reverse complement strand
AACAAACACCCAAACATAGCTTGTTTCCACTTCATAAACCGTGAAATTTGGTGAATGTACTGTAAATTGCAGATAACTGCCGTATTTTCTGGCAGAAACATTTTGTTTTCCCTTGCCGTAATCAACCATAATTTTAACATTCTTTTCTGATTTTGGCAGATATCTGATTTCGTATTTATCTGCAAAACAATTTATAAGTTCAACATCTCTTGCATCTATTATTTTTCCTCCGATATTACGATTTTCGGCAGATGAAACGCTTGACTCTTGATCAAACGCACCGCATACCAAAATTACAGCTTTTCCGCCGTCCCTTTTTTCATCGGAAGAAATAATATCCATATTGCGATAATACTCGGCTGTAATTTTTGCATCATATTCGGCGTGTGAAAAATCATAATCGCTCCACTTTCCGTAATAACCGCTCTTTTTCGGAATTTTTGGGATTTGGTCGGTAATATCATCTCCGTAATTAAATGTCAATTCAAAAATTTCTTTCCCGTCTGCTTCAAAGCTCAGCTTAAATTCCACATCACGGTCAAAATCAGACTTTACAAAGGAAGTAAATTCTCCCACACTACATTCGTCAGCTACATTTAAATAGCTTATATCATCAACACCGCCAAGCTCATCTGAAACAAAATAATTCCCGGATAAATTCTTTGTATCCGCAAAACCGGCTATTGCTCCTCTAAATTCTCCGTATTCTCTGATACTTACTATTGTACGGCAATTGGAAATTTTTTCGCCTTTACCTGCTATTCCTCCTACATAATCACCGCCGCAAATAGTGCATTTTGCGGCACAGTTCCTTATAACTGTATCGGAGCTTCCTGCTATTCCTCCCGTATAATTTCCGCTCTCTGTTTTTACATCGGCATAATTTCCACAGGATATTATGCTTCCTAAATCCATCTTCCCGCAAATTCCGCCGCAACAATCCCTCTTTGAAGTAACAAACCCTTCATTTTCACAGCGTCTTAAAACGCATTTGGTTTTATAAGTGAATTCAAGGGATTTATCACCATCTTTTTTTACATCATCCTCAGGGTCAAAATCATATTCTATGCCCATTTGTCCGCAAACTCCGCCTACATTTATATCTCCCTCTACATCTGCGTAGTTAGTTGAGTTTTCAATTTTCCCCAAAGGATTTTTTCCGTCATCATAATCCGATATATCCTGAGTGACATCATCTCGGCTCATATTGAGGCTCTCACTGTATGCGTCATACAATATATCGGATAGCTTTTCAAGTTCATATGTTGTATCATAAACATCATCCCTTAATCTGTTTTTCAGTCCGCTTAATTCACCGCGTAAATCTTCAAATCCATTGCGGAATCCACTTATTGAGCCGTGCAGACTGTCAATATTCTCTGAAAGACTGTCAGACGGCTTGGGCAAATGCTTAAATCCTTCATTTTCTACCGATTCCGCAGCTTCATTCAATTCTTTCGCAGCGAGTGAAAGCGCCTCAGTTCCTGCGGTTATATAACCCATTCCTTCATTTATTTTGTCAATAGCGTCCGAAGCATTTTCCTTTGCCTCAGGCACATTTTCAATTCTCTTGATAATTCTGTTAAAATAATAAAGTGAAGTAGAAAGGTCGTCTAAGCCGTGACGGGTCAGCGCCATACCCCGTCTTAATGACATTATATCAAGTCCATCGGAAAATGTTAGCATGGCATCGGCAAGTCCTGATATAGCCTTGCCGATTTCAATATAACTCTTTGCAATACTTTCCATATTTTCAACGGCGTCTTTCGGCAATACCGTATAACCGTTTTTTTGCAGCTCTGAAATTGCAGATGCAATATCGCTTATTGAGCCTCCCGCTTGCGAATATCCGTTTTGTATATTTTGTAATATGCCAAAAATCTTTAAAAACTCGTCCTCTGCATCTTTATGATTTTTTAACGCATCTTTTAGGTCTTCCACCGCTTTTTGCAGGTTATCCGTTTCCACTCCGAGTGATACTATTGCCGAGTCCAAATCGGAAAGTCCTCTTGACATTTCGTCAAGAGATTTTGTTAAATACTTATTCGCGTTTTTGAAATCTGTAGAATTTCTGCCTTTGTCATCTGCATTTATCGCATCTATCGCAGATTTCACATATTCGCCACCCTCTTTAAGAGCCGAAAGACCTTCCGAAAGTTTTGTCATTCCATTATAAATATTATCAAAAGCGCCTTTTGACTGCGTCATTGCCGAGCTTATTCTGTCTACAACATCATTTGCGGTATCTGCCGCCTCATCCGCATAGTCCGCTATTCCGTTTATAAGAGAATCGGTATTATCTGCCATACTGCTCACGGAATTTCCTACATCGTCAATGCTTTTGGAAAGTTCTGCGTCATCAAAAGACGCTCCTCTTTGTAAAATATATCGGAGATTTGCCATAACAATTCTTATTCTGCTTGCTACATCTCCAGAATATTCAAGCAAAACATAGGGCTCAGCCTGACCGCAAATTCCGCCTATGTCTTTTCTGCCTTTTACCCTGCCGTAATTTTCGCAATTTGTTATACTCCCTGCGTTTCTTCCGCAAATTCCGCCTGTATTGTAGCCGAGCGACTTATATCCTATATCTCCTTTATTTGTGCAGTATGCGATTTTCCCTTTTGAATAACCGCAAATTCCGCCTGTATCAGTATTTGCATCTAACAATTCGGTTTTATCGGTTTCTTTTAAATCAATATTTAAGTCAATATCCTGAATAGATTTTCCCCTCTCGGAAATTTCAGCATTTACAGAAGCCTCATTTGTGCAGTTTTCCAAAGTCCCGTAATTCTGTCCGCAGATACCGCCTGTGTAACTATTTCCGCTTACTGTTCCCGAAGATATACAGTCAGATATTTTTCCGCTTTCCTTTTGATAGCCGCAAATACCGCCGACAGACGCGCTTCCCGAAACCTCTCCCGTAAAAGCGCAATTATTAATCATTCCGCTGTTTTCCCCACAAATTCCGCCAATAAATTTTTGACTTCCGCTCGGTGCAACATTTGCATAAACTGTCAGGTTCTCCACAACGCCATCAGCTTGAATATACCTGAAAATTCCCTTATACGAGCCTTTGTCCTCTATCTTTACATTTTTTATTGCATATCCGTTTCCATTGAAGTGTCCGCCAAATGTTGGCACGCACTTAAACTCTGTTTTGGCAAAATCTATATCACAAATAAGCTCTGCCCGTTTATCCTTAGACCAAGAGTCTTTTTTGCAGTTTTTTGCAAATTGCAAAAAATCCTCGGCAGTTGAAATTTTGACTGTATCCGCTCCCAAAACGGTCATACAAGGGGAAAGCAGAACCAAAATAAATGTCATCAAAAGCATTAACGATAAAAATTTATTTATCTTCTTCATTTCCATTCTCCTCCTTTGATATGCTGTCTATACTTACATTTGCACGCATTTCTCCACGCACAATTCCTTTAATATCAGCGTCAACAAATCCGTTTATATATCCTCTGACTCTGCCGTTTACGATAAACCGTCCCGTTTCTTTCCGTACTATCTCAGGAGCAGGTAATTTGACTTTTGTTTTTTCAATAATTGCATCTCCCAAAAGCAGTATTTCGGGAAGTACCATAATAACTAAAAACATAGACATAAGTGTACCGATACAAAGCGATTTTCCAATGGAAACTATTGACGGATTTGTGGACAGCTTTCCTATCAAAAAACCTGCCGACGCTAAAATTGCTCCCGAAGTAAATATCGTCGGGAATGCGAAATTAATTGTATCCCGCATAGACTCTTTTATAGGCATAGTTTTCTTTGTTTCCATATATCTGTTGGAAATGACTATCGCATAGTCGATA
Organism: Clostridiales bacterium; assembly: GCA_003453455.1. GTDB lineage: Bacteria > Bacillota > Clostridia > UBA1381 > UBA1381 > UBA1738. Next base: position 157 of record DMLG01000058.1, on the reverse strand, counting down.
TTTGCACCCATCTGTATGGAGCTTACAATGAGGTAGCCCAGGAAGAACAGCTTGGTGCCCATAAAGTACGGGAATGAGAAGTTTATCCATACAGAGCCCTGTATCACGGCTATCAGCAGTACGGGAAGCCCTGCGGACTTGAACGTGAAGAGCAGCA
>DMLG01000097.1 GCA_003453455.1 Clostridiales bacterium | reverse complement strand
GGTGTTTTACCGCCTGATACACCCTGCTTTCCTGTGGGTTTCTGTTCACTATACCCTTGCTCAGTTGAAGATATTATATCGTTATAGATATTATTGAAATCCACATTACAGGATGCCAAAATATTTGCACCTACACCGTCACCGTCCTTTATAATGCCGATTAAAATGTGCTCTGTACCGATATAATTATGTCCCATATTCCGTGCTTCCATTGCGGCAATTTCAAGGATACGCTTACTTCTTGGGGTTAAGGCAAGCTCGGAATTTTTGCTAAGCGGCATATTTCTGCCCATAACCTCTTCAATTCGCTTTATTAAAACTTCTTTTTTTGCACCTGCATTTTCCAGTATTTTTGCACCTACGCCTGTTCCCTCAGTCAGAATACCAAGCAAAAGATGCTCGCTTCCGATATACCCGTGTCCAAGCTCACACGCCGCATCATGTGCATTTTGTATCGCAATTCTTGCTTTTTCTGTAAAATTTGAAAACATAGTGTTTCACCTACCCTTTCTTCTCTCAGGTAATTTTTATAAATTCGTTCTTAAAAAATCTGCCCGCTTTTTATCCCGTTCTTCCGGGGTTAAATTTTTGCCCTGCATAATAAGTGCAGGCTCGCTCTCTATCATAAGCTCAATTTTTGATTTTTTGCCTTTTATATCTATTATACCCATATTTTCCCCTAAAATTACATCTGAAATCAAGGCTTTTGCCTCGGAAGATGAAATATTCCTTGCAAATTTTAAAGTTCCGTATGAGCGCCACAGTTTATCAGACACAGAATCATTATTTTTTATAGCTTCACGCGATTCTTTCTCGTGTTTCTCTATCTGAGACGAAATATTTTCAAGCTTTTCTATTATCTCTTCTTCGGAAACACCAAGCGTTATCTGATTGGAAATTTGATAAAGGTTTCCGTATGCTTTCGAGCCTTCGCCGTAAAGACCGCGCACTGTAAGTCCAAGTGCTGACGCTGATGAAATTATTTTATTTATGTTCCCTGTAAGCGTAAGCGCAGGCAGGTGCATCATCACAGACGCACGCATTCCCGTTCCCGTATTTGTGGGGCATGCTGTCAGATATCCAAACTTTTCAGAAAATGCGTATGTTAGATTTTCTTCAAGCACATCATCTATTTTGTTTGCAAGCTCCCACGCCTTTTTAAGTTTTGCGCCTCCCAAGATGACTTGAAGCCGTATATGGTCTTCCTCCATAAGCATTATGCTCATATTCTCGTCATTACTCAAAAATACTCCGCCGTCATCGCTCTTTTTCATCTCATTGCTTATAAGGTGTCTTTCTGCAAGCTCCTCGCGCTCATACGGTTTTAAATCACTCATTTTGATAAATTTGAACTCTTTTGAAAGCGTTGAATTTGAGTCAAGGACTGCACTTTTTACTTCCTCCGTAACCTTATCCTTTAAAGATGCGGAAATCGTTTCAGGAAATGGATATTTTTCAAGGTTGCGTGCAAGGCGTATCCTTGTGCTTATAATAATGTCATCATCTTTTGATTCTTTATACCAAATCATAATTATCCCTCCAATTCCTTTATTTCCTTATGAAGTTTTGCCGCAAGCTCATAGTTTTCCTCCGAAACAGCCTTTGAAAGCTTATCTTTAAGCTCCGAAAGTCTGCGTTTTTTTATAAGCCCCTCAGAGGATTTTGACGGAATTTTTCCGATATGCTCACCGGATGCCTGAATTTGACGAAGCGTTCTGCTAATTGGTGCGTCAAACGCTTTATAACACTCTCCGCATCCGAATTTACCCGTCTTTTGAAAATCAGAATATGTTCTGCCGCAATTAGGGCATTTTACCTCCTCTCTATACACAGGAAAAACATCAAAACTGTCAAAAAAATCTGAAAACAAATCGTACATATTACCGCTTCCTTTCTATAAGTTAAAAATAACATTTTTTAAAATTTCGGCTCTTAGCTCTTCTTTTTTATCAGTTTTTTGCAAGGTTTTATCGCTCACCGCCGTCAAAACCGCCTTTGCCGTCTGCTCAGAAATTCTGCCCTTAGCAAACAACCCGTTTATTACCGTCTGCGCAGTTTTAAAACTGCACGCACTTCCTATTTTTTCCTCCGCATTACCCATATCTATACGGCTTATCCTTATATATCCGCCTCCGCCTCGCCTTGATTCTACCGAATATCCTTTCTGCGGATTAAAACGAGTCGAAATAACATAGTTTATCTGTGACGGCACACAGCCGAAAATATCAGCAAGCTCATTTCTGCCAAATTCCGCAAAATCATTATCACCGCGCATAAGCTCGTTTATAAACGCTTCTATTCTATCGCTCAAACCCAACTTTCTCACCTCTTTGACTTTGACTTTCTTTGACCTTTGTCTATATTATAGCATATTTTTCCCTTTTGTCAATGAAAAAATTTGGTATATTTTGTGAACATTTTGTTAACAAGTGTTGCTACTCTCCCCTTTTTGATGTATAATGTAACAAGAAAATTCGACAAGGGAATGATTTTTATTATACCTGTTAAGAAAAACGAAACACATAAAGTTGTAATTTCCGCCCTCTCCTCTGATGGGAGCGGAATTGCCAAAATCTCGGGATATACGCTTTTTATTCCGCAAACGCTTCCTCACGACGAGGCGGAAGTTCTTATTTTAAAGACAAATAAAAACTACGGATATGCCAAATTAAAACGCATACTTTCTCCCTCCCCCTATCGCATAAATCCGCCCTGTCCTCATTTTACAAAGTGCGGCGGATGCCAGCTTATGATGGCAAATTACAGCTATCAAAAAAAAGCTAAATGCGGATTTTTAAAGGACGCACTTTCCCGTATCGGCGGAATTGATACAGAAGTCGATATTATCGGAGCAGAAAATCCTTATCATTATCGCAATAAGATGGTTTTTCCATTTGACAAAAACGGAAATTGGGGGTTTTACCGCGAGCGCAGCCATGATGTTATTCCTCTTTCTGATTGTCTTTTAGGTGACGGATTGAACAGCAAAATTTTGAATGCTGTTGCGGATTATATGAAAAACTACGGTGTTTCGGCGTATGACGAACAAACGCACAAAGGGATTATACGCCGCGTTTTTATAAGAAATACAAGTAAGGAATTTTTAGTTGTAATTTCCGCAAACACTGATTTTCTACCGCATTCAAAAGCGCTGATTAGCACGCTTTGTGCAGTTTCGGAAAAGATTTCAGGTATAGTTTTAAATGTGAATAAAAACCGCACAAATTTAGTGCTTGGCGATAAAAACATCTTGCTTTGGGGTAAAGGTACATTATCTGCAAGGCTTTTGGGACTTCAATATGAAGTTTCGCCTGAGAGCTTTTTTCAGGTAAATCCCAGCGGAACCGAAAAACTATATTCTCTTGCGCTCGATTTTGCAGATATTAAGGAGAGCGACACCGTCCTTGACATATATTGCGGAATAGGTACAATCACGCTTTCTGCCGCAAAAAAGGCAAAAAAAGCAATCGGCATTGAGATTGTTCCAAAAGCGATTGAAAACGCAAGAGAAAATGCCACAAGAAACGGCATAGAAAATGCCGAATTCTACTGCGGAAAAGCGGAAGATTTAGTGCCAAAGCTGATAGAAAGAGGCATTTCGCCTGATATAGTAATCTTAGACCCCCCAAGAAAAGGAAGTGACGAAGCTACGCTTTCGGCAATAGCAAAATCTTTACCGAAACGAATTATCTACATTTCCTGCAACCCCGCAACACTTGCTCGAGACGCAAAGTTTTTGGAAAGTTTGGGATATAATCTGAAAAAAGCCACAGCTGTCGATATGTTTCCGCATACAGCTCATGTGGAAGCAGTTGCAGTTTTTGATAGGAGTAAAACAAAATGATAGGTTTAGGCACAATAATAAATACATTAGGGATAGTAACAGGCGGACTTTTTGGCCATCTCTTTGGGAAAATTTTAAAGGAGCGCCATCGTGCATCTTTAATCACCGCTTGCGGTATCAGCGTTATATTTATCGGTATTGCAGGAGCAATGCAGGGCATGCTTACCGTAAATGGCAGTATTATCACAAGCGACAAAGCAATGCTTGTATCCATTTGTCTTGTGTTAGGCACACTTATAGGAGAACTTATAAACATAGAAGGAATTTTTGAGAAATTCGGAGAATGGCTGAAATCCAAAACAGGAAACGAAAAAGACAATAGTTTTGTCAATGCCTTTGTTACCGCAACACTTACTGTATGTATAGGTGCTATGGCCGTTGTAGGAGCCATTCAAGATGGAATTTCCGGAGACTATTCAATCCTTGCAACAAAATCACTCCTGGATTTCGTCGTCATTATGATTATGACCTCCTCCCTCGGCAAAGGAACTGCTTTTTCCGCTATACCCGTTTTAATCTTAGAAGGCGGCATTACGCTGTTTGCTCGCTTTTTGAGTCCCATTATAACAGAACTTGCTATGGATTATCTTTCGCTTATAGGTTCAATTCTGATTTTTTGCGTCGGATTAAATCTTATAAGGGACAAAAAAATACGGGTTGCAAATATGCTTCCATCACTTATTTTAGCAGTCATTGCGGCATTTATTAAATTCTGAAAACAATATAGACACCTATTCTACGGTGCGTAGGTGGTTTCTTTATTATACATATGATATACTTATTTGCAAGGAGGCGAATTCTATGGATAAATATATCACAGGAGCAGTCCTCGGAATACAATTTGTAAAGCTTTATCCCGAAGGAAATGCCGAGGCAAGATTTAGACCATGTCGTGTAAAAAAACTTTATGCATACTGCAACCGTCACGGACTGTTTGCAGTAACACTATAATTAAACGAAAGCAGGTAACAAGATGAATTTTGTTTATGAACGCAAAATAAATTATTATGAAACTGACAAAATGGGGATAGTTCATCATTCCAACTATATACGGTTTTTGGAAGAGGCACGCGCTTATTGGCTTGAAAGCATTGGGCTTTCTATGCAAGAGCTTGAAAGGCGCGGATACACAATTCCCACCTTGGAGGTGCGCATAAAATATAAGCGTCATGTTACCTGCGGCGACATTATAACTATAAGACCCGCCGTTACAGAATATAACGGACTTCGCATAACGGTCTGCTACGAAGTATTAAATAAAGCAAACGCAAGTACCGTCATAGAGGCTATGACAAAGCATTGCTTCACAAGTGATAAATTAAAGCCGATAAATATGAAAAAGCACGATATGGAAATTTATCAGAAATTCGAGGATTTATTCAGTCTTGCAAAAAATTCGGAGGAAAAATGGACAAAATTTGCGCAATAATTTCAGGTGGAACTTTTTCACCTCTTACCGATATCGAAAAAGCGAATTTTATAATAGCCTGCGACAAGGGATATGAGTATGCAAAAAAGCAAGGTATTACCCCAAACCTTATAATAGGCGATTTTGATTCATTTTCAGGCAATCTGCCAAGTGAAATTCCCGTTTTAACTCTACCCTGCGAAAAGGATGAAACAGACACTATGGCAGCTATCAGCTATGCTGTCGGCAATGGCTTTTCAAAAATCCTGCTTTTTTGCGCCTTAGGCGGAAGGCTCGACCACCTTTTAGGGAATTTACAGGCGTCAGCATTTGCTGCAAAAGCAGGCTTGACTGTAAAAATTCAAGATGAAAACAATGAAATATATGTTTTTTCAAATTCGTCCGTTTCCATACCAAAAAAAGACGGATTTTCAATCTCGGTAATATCTTTAACCGACAAGTGCGAAAATGTAAATATTCTCGGCGGAAAATATGAATTAAGAAACGCTGTTTTGACAAACACTTCAACGCTTGGAATAAGCAATGAATGGGAAAGCAGCATAACCGCAAGCCTTAAGGGCGGAGTTTTAGCGGTGATTATGTCGAAAATCAACTAAAAGGAGAAACATCAAGATGAAATTAAAATCAATGACCTACATATCAATTATGAGCGTAATAATTGCCATTTGCGCCTGGCTTACTGTACCGGCAGCCGTACCCTTTACAATGCAGACTTTTGGCGTCTTTTTCGCGCTTTTATTTTTGGGCGGAAAACGAGGCACTTACGCAATTGCACTCTATCTGCTTTTAGGAGCCGTAGGAATTCCCGTATTTTCAGGCTTTTCGGGCGGTATAGGGCACCTTTTCGGACCGACAGGAGGATACATTTTAGGTTTTATCCTAACGGGCATAATTTATATGATTTTTGAGCATTTCTTTAAAAAGTCGCTCAAAAATTCGGTGTTATCACTTATATTAGGGCTTGTTGCCTGCTATATTTTCGGAACAATATGGTTTTCCGTTTACAAAGGAAATATGAGCTTTTGGTCAGCTCTTTCCGTTTGCGTTATTCCATTTATCATTCCTGATTTATTAAAGCTTGCTCTTTCCGTAATTTTATATAAGCGACTAAAAAAAGCGTCATTTTGACGCTTTTTTTAACCATCTATTCCCAAATCATTATTGATAATATTAGCCTTTTTTATACTGCCTTTACCATACGCCTTGCGTATTTTATCTATGGCAAGCTCTAATTTTTCTTCTTTTTTCTCCTTTTCATCATCAAAAAGGCTTATCTGCTCACCCATTTCTGCGCTTATCATTCCGCTACCGGTAACAGTAATCATTCTTATCGGCTTATTCATATTCCAATTTGAAACTATAAGTTCCTCCGCAGCCCCAAATATCTCCTTTTCAAGATATGTCGGTTTATCAAGATGTTTTTGCCTTGAAATAGTTTTTAGCTCCGTATCCTTTATATGCACAGTAACCACCGTACATTTTAATTCCTTTTCACGCATTTTAAACGCTATATACTCGCAAAGCACTGAAAGTCCTTTTTTTACATCTTCAATACCCAAAAGATTTCTTGAAAAGGTCAGTCCCTTACCTATGGATTTTATTTCCCGCTCATATCCAATCGGCATAACAGGCGAATTATCCTCTCCCCTTGCATAGCCTAAAATCACAAGCCCCGTTTTTCCAAGCAATTTTTCGATAAAGGTATCCTTCGCATTTGCCAAATCCCCTATCGTTCGGATATTTGAATTATAAAGCTTTTCTCTCGCACTTTTTCCTATAAAAATCATATCCGAAACAGGCAAAGGATAAAGGATTTCTTTATAGTTATCCCGCAAAATCACCGTAGTTGCATCAGGTTTTTTATAGTCACTTCCCAGCTTTGCAAAGATTTTATTAAAGGAAACCCCCACAGATACTGTAATACCAAGCTCCTTTTTTACTCTTTTTCGTATAGTATCGGCAATCTCCTTTCCGCTCCCAAACAGCTTTGTACTTCCCGTAACATCAAGCCAGCTTTCATCAATACTGAATTTTTCAACAAGGTCGGTAAAATCCGCATACATCTCATTTATTCTTTTTGAATATTCCATATAAAGCCTATGCCTGGGCGGAACAATAACAAGGTCGGGACATTTTTTAAGCGCCTGCCATATAGGCTCCGCCGTTTTTATGCCAAAACCTTTTGCTATATTATTTTTTGCAAGTATTATTCCTCTCCGTCTTTCACGGTCACCTGCAACAGCAAGCGGTACTTCCCACAAAAGCGGATTTTCCGCACATTCTACTGATGCAAAAAAATTGTTACAGTCGCTATGCAGAATTATTCTGTCCTTTATATAAATCCCCCCAGCCGCACAAAATATATTAACACAACATTAATCAACATTGCCAACGGGATACCAACACTAAATATTATATGCCTTGTCTTATGCCTGAAAACCTGCATACCCAAAAATGCGCCAAAGCCGCCAAATAAAAACGCAAAAGCAAGCAATGCCCTTTCGCTTACTCGCTGTTTTCTGTTCATTGCATTATATTTATCAAGCCCATATACCGCAAAAACAACTATATTCCAGATAACTAATAATATCATATACGCCACCGTCCTGTTAAAATTATACTAAAATCCACCTATGCTGTCAAGTTGTTAATTTTTTATTAAAAGGTGCGTACACTTATTGCATATTTGAATATTATATGGTAAAATAAAGAAAATATGTAAAGGAGCTGTGAGTTTTATGAGTACTTTATGGGACGACTTAAAGGATAGACTTTCCTCTGCAAAGGAAAGCGGTAAAAAGATTGCGAAAATTGCCATTGACAAAACTACAAATGCCGTTGACATTACTAAATTAAATCTCGCCAAAAACGAGGCAGATGGCAAGATTAACAAGCTTTATGCAAAAATAGGCGAACTGATTTACAATCAATACAAAGACGGCAGCGGATTTGACGGTGATATCGGCGAAGCTTTAATAGAAATTGATAAATTCCAGGCTGAATCCGATGAATTAAAAGAGCAGATTGCAGCTCTTAAAAGCACCTTTGCTTGTCCGAGCTGCGGACAGCAGAATGACAAATCAAATGAGTATTGCTCAAAATGCGGAGCAAAGCTTTCACAAGATAATGATGCTGACGGAGAAGCTACCGAGGACAAATCCGAAGACACGATTGTTGATATCGTATCGGATGGCGAATAATTAAGCGCAAAAAAATCAGGAATAAATTCCTGATTTTTTTAGTATTTATCCAAGCCTTGCTTCTATGATAGATGCCAGATACTTTGCCTTTTGCTTTATAATATCCATATTTTCGCCTTCTATCATAACCCTTACACAAGGCTCTGTTCCCGATGCACGCACCAAAACGCGTCCTTTTCCGTCAAATTCCTTTTCAAGATTTTCAATCTCCTCCAAAATCACGCTGTCCTTGTCATAATCATATTTTTTCTTATTGGAGACCCTTGCGTTTATGATACATTGCGGCATAGTTTCATAAATTTTAGCAAGTTCAGAAAGCTTTTTCCCTGACAATTTTAAAATTTTCAGGAGATTTAAAGCTGATACCAAACCATCGCCCGTAGTATTATAATTAAGGAAGATTATATGTCCCGAAGCTTCTCCTCCAAGATTATATCCGCTCTTTAACATTTCTTCAAGAACATATCTGTCCCCTACCGCCGTCTGCACAGTCTTAATTCCCAGCTCCTTTGCCTTTAATACAAGACCTAAATTAGACATAACGGTAATAACCAGGGTATCTTTTATAAGAAGTCCTTTTTCCTTCAAGTAATTGGCGCAGATAAGCATAACCTTATCACCGTCTAAAACATTTCCCTCTTCGTCAGTTACCATAAGCCTGTCGGCATCTCCGTCAAATGCAAGACCGATATCTACTCCTACATTTTTAACATAGTTTGCAAGGTCTTTTATATGAGTCGAACCGCAGTTTAAATTTATATTTGTTCCATTCGGATGATTATGTATAACAAAAGGCTCAGCTCCAAGTGCCGCAAGCACCTTTGGTGCGGTTTTTGAGCTTGCTCCGTTCGCACAGTCAACGGCGATACGCATACCGTTTAAGTCACAGTCTATAACACTTTTGGCAAATTCACAGTAATCTGCAATAGCAGTTTCACACTTTATGACAGTTCCAACAGCATCACCTGTCGGAAGGTCAATTTCTTCACTGTTATCAAGAATTATTGCCTCTATCCTGTTCTCAATTTCATCGCTTAGCTTATACCCGTTTGAGTTGAAAATCTTAATACCGTTATACTCCGCCGAATTATGCGACGCAGAAATCATTATTCCTGCCTCAGCCTCATATCTGCGCGTCAAATATGCAACAGCAGGTGTCGGAATAACTCCCAAAGTCACAACCTGCGCACCTACCGAGCATAAACCTGCTGTAAGGGCAGCCTCTAACATATCACAGGATATACGGGTATCTTTTCCTATAAGGATTTTAGGTTTTCTGTGGCTCTCCTCTGTTAAAACAAATGCCGCAGCGCGCCCTATCTTAAACGCAATTTCACAGGTAAGCTCCTGATTTGCAACGCCTCGCGCGCC
>DMLG01000037.1 GCA_003453455.1 Clostridiales bacterium | reverse complement strand
GTAGTTTTGTTTGATGATGAAACTAGGGAAATGGCAAAGGAAATCGTTCGCTGCGATGGACTCAGCGGTAGAGTAAAGATTGCTCTTGACTATTTTGACGCAAGCATAAACAGAATTTCTGCATGGACTGTCGGTTTCCGTAATGTTCAAAAGGCACTTTTGTACGCAATGCTGCAACCTGACTGTCTAAAAGAGCTTCAAGATGAAAATAACTTTACAAAGCTTATGGTAATGCAGGAGGAAATTAAGACTTTGCCATTTGGCGAGGTATGGAACGAGTACTGTAAGGCTTGTAATGCACCAGCAGATGGCGAATGGTTTGATGAAGTGGAAAAGTATGAAAAAGACGTTTTAATCAAGAGAGGTTAAAAAGGCAACAGCATCTTTATATATGCATATGATAGTGACTTTGTCTCGTTCTGATTTTTGCGAGTATAGATTTTATTTGTTAATCTGTAAAGAAAGCGCCGTATTTCGTAGGAAATACGGCGCTTTTGTGTGCTTTTCAAGAGTGTTTAATTCTTACGATGTACTGCATCTATCCATAGCTCATAGCTATTCTCTTCATTTGGAGTAGCAAAAGGTTTTTACGATTTATTTCCCGATTTCCGCCGCCAAAATACAGGAAGTATAAACCTTCTGCACAATAGCGATACAAATTTGTATCCTCAATGCCGTTTTTTTGTGTATTTTACCGTCTAAAAATTTCTTGACAAGGGATTGTATTTTTGTTAGAATAAAAGTATAGATATATCTTTTGTAACTGACGGATTTTGCGGGTTACCGCAGGGAAGCAAAAGATTAAGATGCCGACCGTCTGGGCACACATGATTCTATTTTGTCATGTTGTGCCCTTTTTTACTTTGAAATGGTTTGGCGGATTTTTAGGAGGTAATAATGAAAAAAGTTGGTATTGTCATGGGCAGCGACAGCGATATGCCTGTTATTGAAAAGGCAGTAAACACCTTAAAAGAGCTTAATATACCCTACGAGGTACATATTTTTTCAGCACACAGAACGCCGGTTGAAGCAAGAAATTTTGCACTTTCAGCCCGTGAAAACGGAATAGGAGTAATTATAGCCGCAGCAGGTATGGCGGCACATTTGGCAGGAGCAATAGCGGCAAATACAACCTTGCCCGTTATAGGGATTCCTTGCAGTTCACAAACATTAGACGGTATTGACGCCCTTTTATCAACAGTACAGATGCCTTCCGGGATACCGGTTGCAACAGTTGCTATAAACGGGGGAGTCAATGCCGCTTTACTTTCTGCGCAAATTTTGGCTGTGGAAAATACCGAAATTGCGCGAAAGCTTGAAACACGCAGAATTGAAGATGCAAAAAAGGTCTTGGAAAAAGATAAAAATGTTATGAAAAACTTTGAGGATTAGGAGATGGTTTTGATGGAAAAAAGAGAGCTTCTTTATGAAGGAAAAGCAAAAAAAGTTTTTGCAACAGATACAGAAGAGGTGCTGTTGGTTGACTATAAGGATGATGCAACGGCGTTTAACGGTCTTAAAAAGGGGACTATTGACGGAAAAGGCGCAATTAACAACCGCGTCACCAATTTTATGATGAAGTTGCTTGAAAAAAAGGGAATAAAAACACATTTTATAGAAGAGCTCTCAGAAAGGGAGACGCTTGTAAAAAAGGTTTCTATTGTTCCGCTTGAAGTAATAATAAGAAATATTTCCGCAGGCTCCTTTGCCAAGCGTTACGGAACAGAGGAAGGGATAGTTTTTGATGAGCCGACAATAGAGTTTTCATATAAAAATGATGACCTTGGCGACCCATTGATAAACGCATATCATGCGATAGCCTTAAAGCTTGCAACAAGAGAAGAAATTGAAGAAATAAAGGCCATGGCTTTTAAAATAAATGAGATAATGAAAGAATTTTTTTGTGGCATAGGAATAGACCTTGTCGATTTCAAACTGGAATTTGGCAGATTATCGGACGGAACGATAGTCTTAGCAGACGAAATTTCGCCTGATACTTGCCGCTTTTGGGACAGCAAAACACACGAAAAGCTTGATAAAGACCGCTTCCGCAGGGATTTGGGGAATGTTGAATCGGCATATAATGAGATAATGGGCAGAATTTTTAACTAAAACGAAAGAGGTAAAAAATGGGCGGATTTTTTGGAGCAGTAAAGAAGAAAAGTGCTATTCTGGATGTATTTTTCGGAACAGATTATCATTCACATTTGGGAACGGTTAGTGCAGGGATTGCTTCCTATAACAAAGACGGCGGTATAAAAAGGAAAATTCATGGAATAGAGAATTCGCCTTTTAGAACAAAATTCGGCGAAGTGATAGGAAGACTTGACGGAACATCAGCAATAGGGTGCATAAATGATACAGACCCGCAGCCGCTTGTTGTCCGTTCAAGATTAGGTGTTTATGCTATTTGCTTTGTCGGAGTGATTAAAAATGCTAACGAGCTTGTTTTGGAAAATGTTGAAAAATTCGGACATTTGACAGCAATGTCAGGGGGCGGAGTGAATACAACCGAGCTTCTGGCGTCGTTAATTAACTCGAAGGATAATTTCACAGACGGAATTTCATACGCATGGGAGAAAATTGAGGGAACAGCCACAATCCTGATTTTAAAAGATGACGGAAAAATAATTGCAGCACGCGATAAAGTCGGAAGATTGCCTGTTCATATAGGAAAAAACGGAGAAGGCTTGTGCGTTTCGTTTGAATCTTTTGCATATGAAAAATTAGGGTACAGCGAAGAATATTCCCTTGGAGCGGCTGAAATTGTTGAATTTGATGAGAACAAATATACAATCCTTAAAGAGCGAGAGGAAAAGATGCGTATTTGCTCATTTTTGTGGTCATATTACGGATTTCCTACATCTGAGTACGAAGGTAAAAATGTAGAGATTATGAGATGCAAAAATGGCGAAATAATGGCGGAGAATGACAGAAAAAACGGGTTATTGCCCGACGCCGACTATGTTGCGGGAGTGCCTGATTCGGGTACGCCTCACGCAATAGGCTATGCCAATGCAAGTCATATTTCCTTTGCAAGACCTTTTATAAAATATACCCCCACATGGCCGAGAAGCTTTATGCCTTCGGGACAGGCTATGAGGAACACCGTTGCTAAAATGAAGCAAATACCGGTAAAGGAACTAATAGAGGGAAAAGAACTGCTGTTTGTAGATGATTCCATAGTAAGAGGTACACAGATAAGAGAAACAGTCGAATTTTTATATGAGAACGGTGCAAAAAAGGTACATATGCGCTCGGCTTGTCCGCCGATAATGTATGGGTGCAAATATCTTAATTTTTCAAGATCGACAGGCGATATGGAATTGATTACAAGGTCAACTATTTTGGAGCTTGAAGGCGAAGAAGGATTCTTGCATTTAGATGAATATACCGACTCGGGTACGGAAAGAGGCAAAAAGCTAAGAAGCTCCATATGTGAAAAATTGCATTTGGGGTCATTGGAATTTCAGACGCTTGAAGGTTTAACCGAGTCGATAGGCGTGGATAAATGTAAGCTTTGCACATATTGTTGGAACGGTGAAGAATAGGAGAAATTGCTATGAATGAATTTTCAAAATCAGACAGCTACAAAGAAGCAGGAGTTGATATTACAGCAGGGTATAGGGCTGTTGAACTTATGAAAAAGCATATTGCAAAAACGGCAACAGAGGGTGTATGCTCGGGTATTGGCGGATTTGGCGGATTGTTTGAGCTTGATTTAAAAGGTATTAAAAAACCCGTTTTAGTAAGCGGAACAGACGGTGTTGGAACAAAGCTAAAAATCGCATTTTTAATGGACAAACACGATACGGTAGGTATTGACTGCGTCGCTATGTGTGTTAATGATGTTATATGCAGCGGTGCAAAACCGTTATTTTTCCTTGATTATATTGCCTGCGGAAAAAATGTACCCGAAAAAATAGCTGATATCGTAAAAGGTGTGTCAGAAGGCTGTGTCTGCTCAGGTGCGGCGTTAATCGGCGGCGAAACGGC
>DMLG01000111.1 GCA_003453455.1 Clostridiales bacterium | reverse complement strand
GGAAAACTATGATTTCAGTAAAAAAATATCAAAATTTGCCCACAAATATTGGCGAAATAATGCGATATATGGGCTCTTGGGAGCAGGACGGGCAAGTTTTAAACCTTTTAGCGGACTGTCAAAAAGAGCTTGGAAAAATCTTGACCTACAAGGTATGTTTTGATGAGTTTCCGATAAACTGTTTGGGGCACTCAGTTGAATTTCCCTTTGCGAAAACGAATTCTGACGCATTATGCAGGCATTTACAGGGATTTTCGCACGCAGTCGTTTTTGCCGCAACAATAGGTATTGAAATTGACCGTCTTATTTTAAAATACAGCAGACTCTCACCGTCGCGCGCCCTCTGCTTTCAGGCAATCGGCGCAGAACGCATAGAGGCGCTTTGTAATGCCTTTTGCGACGAATTGAGCCGTGAAAAGAAAAAAACAAGTCCCCGTTTCAGTCCCGGGTACGGCGATTTCCCTCTTTCGTTCCAAACAGAAATTTTCAGAGTTTTGGATTTGCCGAGAAAAATAGGACTTTCACTAAACTCTGCACTTTTGATGTCGCCCTCAAAATCGGTAACGGCAATAGTCGGAGTAGAGTAGCAAAGGAGTGTGTTTTTTGGATATTTTGACATATTTAAAAGATAATATTGTATATTTAGACGGCGGAACAGGCACTCTTTTGCAAAGTGCGGGGCTTTTGCCGGGAGAGTTTCCCGAAACATGGAATATCTCCCACCCTGATATAATAGAAAATTTGCACACAAGTTACTTTGATGCAGGCGCAAACATCGTCTGCACCAACACTTTCGGTGCAAATTCCTTGAAATTTGCCGAAAGCGAGCTCGAAAGCATTATTGCTGCGGCAATAAAAAATGCAAAGAATGCTGCCCAAAAATCCAAGGGCAAACAGCCAAAATTTATCGCGCTTGATATAGGTCCGTCAGGGCGGCTTTTAGCGCCTTACGGTGATTTTGATTTTGAAGACGCTGTCAGCGTTTTTGCAAAAACGGTACAGCTTGGCGTAAAATACGGTGCAGATCTCATTTTAATAGAAACCATGAACGATAGCTACGAAACAAAAGCAGCTCTTTTAGCTGCAAAGGAAAATAGCAATCTTCCTGTTTTTGTTTCAAACGCCTACGGAGAAGACGGAAAACTCATGACAGGTGCAACCCCTGAGGCAATGTGCGCAATGCTCGAAGGTATGGGAGCTGACGCAATCGGTGTGAACTGCTCTTTTGGACCTGAGCAGCTCATTCCAACAGTTGAAAAACTTATTAAAGTTGCCTCTGTACCCGTAATTTTAAAACCAAATGCAGGACTTCCGAAAAGCGTTGACGGAAAGACCGTCTATGATGTAGCCCCCGAAGAATTTGCAAACAGCGTTTCCGATATGCTTAAAAATGGTGTGAGAATTGCAGGCGGCTGCTGCGGAACAACTCCTGAATATATAAAGGCTCTTACCGAAGCATCGAGGGATATACCGCCTGTAAAAATCACAAAGAAAAACCTATCTGTTATAAGCTCATATACACATACTGTTGATTTTATCAGCCGCCCCATACTTATTGGTGAAAGAATAAATCCGACAGGAAAAAAGCGTTTTCGGCAGGCACTTTTGGAAAATGATATTGATTACATTTTAAAGGAGGGCGTAAATCAGCAAGAAAAGGGCGTGCATATTTTAGATGTCAATGTAGGGCTTCCCGACATTGACGAAAAGAAAATGCTTACGACTTGCGTATGCGAACTTCAAGCGATTTTAGGACTTCCTTTGCAAATAGACACCTCAGATACTGCCGCATTGGAGGCGGCACTCAGGCGCTACAACGGCAAGGCTATGATAAATTCGGTAAACGGCAAAAAATCGTCTATGGACGCAGTATTTCCGCTTGTAAAAAAGTACGGCGGCTTAGTTGTAGCCCTCACCCTTGACGAAAACGGCATCCCCGAAACAGCAGAAGGACGCAAAGAAATTGCAGAAAAAATTATAAAAGAGGCAGAAAAATACGACCTCCGAGTATGCGACCTTATTTTTGACCCGCTTGCAATGGCAGTAAGCGCCGATAAAAACGCAGCAAAGACTACATTAGAGGCTGTAAGACTTATAACCGAAAATTTGGGTGCAAATACTATTTTGGGTGTTTCAAATGTGTCCTTTGGTCTTCCGGTGCGCGATAATATTAACAGCACATTTTTTGCAGCAGCCCTGCAAAACGGTTTATCTGCCGCGATTATGAACCCTTATTCGCAAAAGATGCTTGAAACATATTATTCTTACCGTGTTATAAGCGGGCAGGATGATAATTGTCTTGATTATATTGAAAACACTTCAAATCAGCCTGATTCGGGCAGCACAGCGGCTATACAGGATGCCGTTTCCGATTTGGGGGCTGTCCTAAAACGGGATATTTTAAAAGGGTTCAAGGAGGACGCGGCAAAAATCACAAAGGAACTGCTTAAAACACACGAACCGCTTCTGATCATAAATGACTATGTCATTCCTGCCCTTGATGAGGTAGGAAAGGGATTTGAGGAAAAGACAGTTTATCTTCCCCAGCTTTTGATGAGTGCGGAAACAGCAAAATCTGCTTTTGAAGAGATAAAGCTCTCCCTTTCAGGCATAGGACAGGAAGAGAAAAAATGTGCCGTTGTAATAGCGACAGTAAAGGGCGATATTCACGATATAGGAAAAAATATAGTAAAGCTTCTGCTTGAAAACTACGGTTTTTCGGTGTCAGATTTGGGAAAAGATGTGGACTGCGAAAAAATAGCGGAAGAAACGGTGCGACTTCACGCTCCAATTGTCGGACTTAG
>DMLG01000012.1 GCA_003453455.1 Clostridiales bacterium | reverse complement strand
ACATACTTTCAACCGTCTCTATACCCAAAAGATACAATGCAGATTTAATCACGCTGCAAACAGCCCTAACAAGTGCAAGCCTTGCCATTTTGACATCTTCTGAAATTCCCTCTTTCAAAATCGGACAGCTTACATAGAATTTGTTAAACTGCCTTGCAAGATTTGTCACATACCTGTTCACATAAAATGGCTCATTTTTCTCTGCGCTAAGGGCTACTGCATCGGAAAAACCTTTCAGCATTACTGCCAAGGCATATTCATCATCTGATGTAAGCTTGGAAAAATCGATATTCTCACACTCTTTTTCAGCGCGCCGCAGGATGCTTTTGCCCCTTGCATAGCTATACTGCACATATGGTGCGGACTCACCGTCAAAATCAAGCATACTGTCCCAACTGAAAACTATATCCTTTTCCCGTGAATTTTTAAGGAAGGTATATAATACTGCGCCGATACCTACTTTTTTTGCAACTTCCTCCTTATTTTCCATCTGCGGAGTATTAGCCGTGATTATTTCAAGAGTTTTATTTACCGCTTCATTTAAAACATCTTCTAAAAATACTACATCTCCGTGACGGGTAGAAAGCTTTTTATCAGGGAATTTAACCAACCCGAAATTCACATGCTGACACCCCTTTGCCCAGTCCCAGCCAGCCTTTTGCATAACCGCAAATATCTGCTTAAAATGAAGCGCCTGTGCCGTTCCGACAACATAGATATTTTTATAAAAATCATAAGTTCTCTTTCGATAGAGCGCCGCCGCAATATCACGGGTTGCATAAATTGTTGCACCGTCCGATTTTAAGATTATACAAGGCGGAATATTGAGTTCAGAAAGGTCCACGACCTGCGCTCCGTCACTTTCTGTGAGAAGTTTCTTCTCCCTCAATATTTCAACAACTTCGGGCATCTTATCAGAATAAAAGCTTTCTCCGTTATAGGAATCAAACTCCACACCGAGCATATCGTAAACTCGCTTAAATTCCTTTAAGCTGAGGTCACGGAATTTTTGCCAAAGCTCCGTTTCCTCTCTTTCACCGTCTTCTAAGCGCTTGAAATGCTCCCTTGCCGTAATTTCAAGCTCGGGATTTTTTTCTGCCTCCTCGTGGAATTTAACATATATCTTTAAAAGCTCACCGATTGCGTCCTTTTCTATCGCCTCATCATCACCCCAGAGCTTATACGCACATATCAGCTTTCCGAACTGTGTGCCCCAGTCACCCAAATGATTGAGCCTTTTTACATCATAGCCCAAAAATTCGTATATGCGTGCAAGCGAGTGACCAAGCGCTGTTGTAAAAAGATGTCCTATATGAAAAGGTTTTGCAATATTCGGCGAAGAATACTCAACCAAAACGGTTTTTCCGCCCCCGAAATTGCTTTTTCCGTAATTTTCGCCATTTTTGAAGATATCTTCAATTACATCCCTTATAAATTCCGCTCTGTTAAAGAAAAAATTAAGATACCCTCCAACTGCCTCGGCTTTTTCTATGTATTTATCCTCCGAAAACTTTTCCGAAATCTCCTTTGCAATAAGCTGAGGCGCCTTTCTCATAGTTTTGGCAAGCGAAAAACACGGAAATGCCAAATCTCCGAGCTTCTGCTCGGGAGGTGTTTCAATAAGCTTTTGCACCTCTTTTTTGCTAAGTCCGCAAAGCTCAGATATTTTTTTTGCCGTATATTCTTTATAGTCCATATTTACTCCTTATCTAAGGCATCTTTAAGCGTTTCAAGTGCCCTTTGCGCTATTTTATTATAGCGTTCCTGCTTACTTTTTACCCTTTCTCCAAGTGACTCTATTATTCCGAAATTTGCATTCATAGGCTGCAATTTTTCTATTCTCTCATCACTTATATAAAGTGGCAGAGCCCCTATTGCCGTCACTTTGTTCGGTTCAAAAAAGTCTTTCCCTAAAATTTTTCTTGCCATATTGAAACCTGCCAAAATTCCCGATGAGGCAGATTCTACATACCCTTCAACACCCGTTATCTGACCTGCAAAAAAGATATTGGGATACTCTTTCATTTGATAATATTTATTAAGTATTCTGGGGGAATCAAGATAGGTATTCCTGTGCATAACGCCATACCGCACAAATTCAGCATTTCTAAGCCCCGGTATCATAGAAAATACCCGTTTTTGCTCACTCCATTTTAAGTTTGTCTGAAATCCTACTATATTGTAAAGTGATGCCTCACGGTTATCCTGTCTTAACTGAACAACAGCAAAGCTGTCATCTTTTCCCGTTTTCGGATTTGTAAGTCCGACAGGCTTTAAAGGTCCAAAAAGCAGCGTTTGTTCTCCCCTCTTTGCCATAACCTCTACAGGCATACAGCCCTCAAAAACCTCTGTGCCCTCAAAATCTTTAAGATGTGCTGTTTCAGCCTGAATAAGCGCATTATAAAACTCGTTATATTGCTCCTTGGTCATAGGGCAATTTATATAATCGTCAGTTCCTCTTCCGTAACGCGCCCCGTAAAAGACCTTGTCCATATCAATACTGTCCTTTGTAATAATAGGCGCCGCCGCATCGAAAAAGTATAATCCCTGACTATTAGTGAGCTTTGCACTTTTTTCCGAAAGTCTGTCCGAAGTAAGCGGTCCTGTTGCAATAATTGTAGGAATTTTAGTATCAATTTCGGTAAATTCATCATTTATCACAGCAATCAGCGGATTTTCGCGAATTATTTTTGTTGCCGTTTCCGCAAAAATATCTCTGTCAACCGCCAAAGCGCCGCCTGCCGGTACTTTTGCCACATCTGCTGAGCGCATCATAACCGAATCAAAAAGGCGCATTTCGGCTTTTAGCAAACCGCAGGCGTTTTCAATACGCTCTGCCTTCAAAGAAT
>DMLG01000011.1 GCA_003453455.1 Clostridiales bacterium | reverse complement strand
CGTCTTTTGCCATTTCGTGAACGGTGTCATGGATTGCATCATAGCCAAGCTCTTTTGCTTTTTTAGCAAGGGCAAGTTTTCCTGCTGTTGCGCCACATTCTGCCTCAGCTCTTAGCTGTAAGTTTTTCTTTGTATCGCTATACACAACCTCGCCCAAAAGCTCTGCGAATTTTGCTGCGTGGTCGGCTTCTTCCAGCGCTGCCTGCAAATAAAATGCGCCAACTTCGGGATAGCCCTCACGGATTGCCTGTCTTGACATAGCTATGTACATGCCGACTTCTGAACATTCTCCCTCAAAGTTTGACTTTAAGCCCTCATAAATCTCCTCATCGATTTTACCTTTTGCGCCAACGCCTATAACATGTTCACAGGCAAAATTAAGAGCCCCCTCCTGCATAACTGTGAACTTTTCACCTGCCACTCCGCACTGTGGACATTTTTCGGGAGGATTATCTCCCTCGTGAACATATCCGCATACCGGACATACATATTTTTTCATAATCGTCACAACCTTTCATTTTTTAAATTTCTGCAAATTCAGTATATCATATTTCCGCTTTTTGTCAACCTTTTTTTAAAGGGGTCAGTGCTCTCTCCAAAATTCCATTAACATAAGCTATTGCCGTTCCATAATTTGTCATTGGGACACCCGCGCATTTGGCATATTCCATTCTGCTTTTCATCTCTGTTTCGGAAAGCATACAGCCTCCGCAATGGATTATGAGCGCATAGTCTTTTGGATTTTGCGGAAACTCCGTACCCGAAGTAAAGTGAAATTCCAGATTTTTTTTAGTATATCCCTCTATCATTTTGGGAAGTTTTTGTGTACCGATATCGCCGCATTGTCTATGATGCGTACAACCCTCGGAAATCAGGATTTTATCGCCGTTTTGAAGCCTTTCGATTGTTTCGGCTCCCTTTGCAAGCTCCCAAAGTTCGCCCTTATACCTTGCAAAAAGCACCGAAAAAGAGGTTAACTGTATGTCCTCCGGTACAATCTTTGCAACCTTTTTAAAAACCTGCGAATCTGTTATTACCATTCGTGGTTTTTGCGAAAATTTTTCAAGTGTCTCCAAAAGCTCGCTGTCACGGCACACAACTGCTATTGCGCCACAGTCCAAAAGGTCACGGATTGTCTGCTGCTGCGGAAGTATCAGCCTACCTTTTGGCGCTGCCTTATCAATCGGCACCACCAAAATGACTGCATCGCCTCTTTCCACAAGGTCAGAAACTATTTTCCTCTCGGATTTTGTGCTTTTTGCCATGGTTGCCGCAAGCTCTTTTAGCTCTGCAATCGCATAATTCGATTTTGCACTTACATATATTTCATTTTTTTCTGCTTTCGGAATTGTTTTCAGCAAATCTGCCTTATTCCGTGCAATTATATACGGAATTTTCCTGTCCTTTACAAGCTTTAAAAGCTCTTCATCGGATTTTTGGACACCTTTTAAGGCATCAATTACAATTACCGCCAAATCGGTCTTGTCGAGTACCCGCATCGTCTTTTCAACGCGCATTTTTCCAAGCTCGCCCGTATCGTCATAGCCCGCCGTATCCACTATCATTGACGGACCCAGCGGCAAAAGCTCCATTGCCTTATACACAGGGTCTGTGGTCGTGCCTAAAACATCGGATACCAGTGCAATATTTTGTCCTGTAAATGCATTTACAAGGCTTGATTTGCCTGCATTTCGCATCCCGAAAAAGCATATATGCGTCCGCTCCGCGGAAACGGTATCTGAAAGTCCCATATTTTTCTCCTTAAAATCTGAAATCACGCCTATTTGAATTCTTTATATTTTCAATATGCTCCGAAGCGAGTGCTTTTACCTTTTCGTTAGGTATTTTTAAAAGCTCTTTTTCTATCATCTCAAAGCCAAGCTTTTTCGTTTCCTCCGATGCATAATCCACCAAAAATTCAGTAAGCGTCATAAGCGCGTTAGGGTGGCAGCAGTTTAAAATCTGCCCGTTTTTACAAAGGCTCATAAATCTATCACCCGTTCTGCCCTCACGATAGCACGCAGTACAAAACGACGGGATATGACCTTTTGTCATCAGCCATCTTACTACCTCATCGAGCGTTCTTTGGTCGGAAACATCAAATTGTTCGGTATCGTGAGGTCTTTCCTCCTCGCTGTATCCGCCAACCGATGTGCGTGATGCACCGCTTATTTGGGAAATTCCCAATTTCAGCAGCTTTCCCCTTACTTCCTCCGATTCCCTTGTTGAAATTATCATTCCCGTATAAGGAACCGCCAAGCGTATGCAGGCTGTAATTTTTGCAAAAATCTCATCAGATATTGAATTATCAAAGCTGGATGGGTCAATGTCATCTGCTCTTTTTATCCTCGGCACGCTTATAGTATGCGGTCCTACGCCATGTACCGCCTCCAAATGCTCTGCGTGCATAATTAAACCTGCAAATTCGTATTTATAAAGTTCGAGACCAAACAAAACACCAAGTCCTACATCATCAATACCGCCCTCCATGGCTCTGTCCATCGCCTCAGTATGATAAGCATAATTGTGTTTTGGCCCTGTCGGGTGCAGTTTTTCATAACTCTCCTTATGATAAGTTTCCTGAAAAAGAATATATGTGCCTATCCCCGCCTCCTTTAATTTTCGGTAATTTTCCACAGTTGTTGCGGCAATATTCACATTTACCCGTCTGATTGCACCGTTTTTATGATTTACGCTGTAAATTGTCTTAATACATTCCAAAATGTATTCTATGGGGTTATTTATAGGATCCTCGCCTGCCTCGATAGCCAAGCGCTTATGGCCCATATCTTGAAGTGCTATAACTTCCTTTTTTACCTCTTCCTGAGTGAGCTTTTTCCTTGCTATATGCTTATTTTTCAAATGATATGGACAGTAAACGCATCCGTTTATGCAGTAATTGGAAAGATACAGCGGCGCGAACATAACAATTCTGTTCCCGTAAAACGCAAGCTTTATTTCCTCTGCAATTTTATATATTTCCTCCACCTTTTCAGGGATATCGCAAGCAAGCAGAACCGACGCCTCACGGTGTGTAAGTCCGTCGCACCGACAGCCGTTTTCCGTCTTATACGGGCGTGCTTTTTTTAGGATTTTATCAATCAGTTCCACATTGTTTTTATTCTTTTCGGCAAATTCCAGCGTTTCCTTTATTTCTGCATCGTTTATAAATTCCTCCGCTTTTAATGATTTTGGATTATATATTGCCATATTATTCCTCTCCTTTTTTTATATCTCCCCTTGAAACCACTATTTTATATCCTATTTTTTCCATCCGTCTTTCAAGACAATTCCTGCAACTCGCACTTTCCTCGCCTGTGCATATTTTATTGTCGTATAGCTCGTATTTTTTGCGTACACTAACGGGAGAAAGATTTGGCATTACAACATTTGCTCCCGACAAAATTCCCATTTCTCTTCCGTTTTCGTGAATTGTTCCGAGAGCGGTAGTTGCAGGAAGCAGGATATTTGGCTTTATCAGGCGGATAACGGACAAAAGATAGCAGGTCATATCAAGCGCACCTTTTACCTCTTTTGCAAACGGCGTATTTTTGTGCGGTATAAATGGGCCTATTCCGCACATATCCGGGCTGAATTCTTCAATAAATTTTAAATCCTTTGCAATAGTTTCAGGCGTCTGATACGGCGAGCCCACCATAAATCCGCAGCCAACCTGATAGCCGAGCTTTTTCAGTATTTTAAGCGAATTTATACGGTTTTCAAAGGACATTTTACGGGGATGTAGTTTTTCATAATGCGCCTTATCCGCCGTTTCATGGCGCAAAAGGTATCTGTCCGCACCGGCATTTTTCAGAAGCGCATAACTTTTTTCACTTCGTTCCCCCAAAGACAGCGTTACCGCACAGTCATTATGCCGTTTTTTTATTTTCCTGATAATATCGCAAAGAATTTCATCAGAAAAATACCCGTCCTCGCCCCCCTGCAAAACAAAGGTCTTAAACCCAAGTCTTTCACCCTCTTCGCAACAGGCAAGTATTTCCTCCTCTGTAAGACGGTATCTTTCGCAATCCTTATTACTCTTCCTTATTCCGCAGTATAGGCAATCATTTTTGCAAATATTGCTGATTTCTATTAAGCCACGCACAAAAATGTCATTTCCATATATCCGTTTACGGACAGCAACCGCCTTTTCCCTTGCATATTCTATGGCTTTTTCATTCATATTTTCTACAAGATACGCATATTCTAAAAGACTTGCACCTTTTCCACTGTTTATTTTATCTATTATCTCAAAATCCTTCATAAAAACCTCAAAAAAAACCGTGCCCAAAAGGGTACGGTTTTAGAAAACACATATAAAGCCGCAACCTTTCAGTCAGAAATCTCTTCGTGTCAGGATACATTTTCATATATTATATATCTTATTTGCAGTTTTGTCAAGCATCATCTTATGAAATTGGTTCGTGTTCCCGTTTCAAGGCTTGGCATTGGCACATTGTTCTTTTTGGCGGTCTCAATACACTTCAATATCCATGCCATATTATTTGCAACATTGTGCATTGTCTGCACTCCCTCAGCATCCAAAAGCGCCTCACCCGGGGTTCTTCCGTGGATTATGTTCCAGTAGCTCGAACCAACTGTTATCATATTTGATATTCCGAAATATTTGTTCATTACATCAAAAGTTGCCGTTGTACCTGCTCTTCTTGCACACGCAACAGCCGCCGCAGGTTTAAACATAAACGCTCTACCTCCGCTGTAAAATGCCCTATCTAAAAAAGAAAGTATCCTTCCGCTCGGATGTGCATAGTAAACAGGCGTTCCGAAAACAAATCCGTCAGCTTCTTTTGCTTTTTTTATAAATGTGTTTACATCATCATCTGCAAATCTGCATCCATCTTCCGTGCATCCGCCACAGCCTATGCAATCACGCACAGGCTCTTTTATCTCAAAAATTTCACTTTCTATTCCCTGCGCTTCCAAAACTTTCGCAATTTCCAAAAGTGCGGCCTTCGTGTTGCCGTTTTTTCTTGCGCTTCCGTTTAGCATTAAAACTTTCATAAAAACACCTCTTTATATAATATTATCATACCACAAAGTTTATCATAAAACATATAAATGGCAGCGTTACAAGGCTTAAAAGCGTTGTAATAAACATTCCGCAGGCGGCATATTCAAAATCCGCGCCATTTTCGTTTGCCAATATGGAAAGCACTGTCTGTGCAGGCATTGCCGCCTCCAAAACCACTGCCCCAATCAAAATTTCTTTTATTCCAAGCCAATGAAAAATATAAATAAACAAAATCGGAAAAATTACGAGCTTAATAGGCACTATAACAAAAATCCACCACTTTTTCGCAGCATTCTTTATATCAACCGATGCGAGCGCCATGCCGATAAACAGCATTGAAAGGCTGACCGTAAGGCTTCCTATTCCATCCACCGCATCAAATATCAAGGGTGGCAATTTCAAGCCGAAAATCAACATTAAAATTGAAACCAAAAAGGCTATCGTATTCGGATTTAACAGCCTTTTTAGCACATCTTTTGCGCCTTGCGGTTTATCCTCTTGAAGCGCAAACATACCGAAAGTCCATAAAAACAGGTCGTTTATAAGCCAATATATAATCGCGTAAAAAAATCCTTCTTCGCCGTACATTGCCGTAATCACAGGATATCCGACAAATGTCACATTACCAAGGCAGGACAAAAGCTTATGTACCTGTGCCGTACCCTTGGGGATTTTTAAGACCCTGGCGGTTATTTCGCCAAGTCCGAAAAGCACTAAAAGGCAGAACACAGACATCAAAAAGACTGTAAAAATATCTCCCATAAGCTCTTTTTCAAGCTCTTTTGAAGTAATTGACGAGATAATGAGGCAAGGAAGCACTATCCTTACTATGAGCTTTGAAAGTGCGTCTTTTATTTTTATATCTAAATATCCCGTTTTTACTGCGGCAAATCCCGCAATTATTATCACCGCAAGTATGCCTATTTTGTAAGAAACCGCTGTATAACCCATTTGTTCTTTCCTCTACATTCTTACATTTGATAAAAAGTCTTGAAGTCTTTTGCTCTTGGGGTTTTTAAAAATCTCGCAAGGCGCTCCCTCTTCCGCAATAACACCGCCGTCCATAAATATAACACGGTCCGATACATTCATTGCAAAAGCCATTTCGTGAGTTACTATAATCATTGTCATATGCTCGTCTGCAAGGGATTTTATTACCTTCAAAACCTCGTTTGTTATTTCGGGGTCAAGAGCCGATGTCGGCTCATCGAAAAGCATTATTTCAGGATTTAGCGCAAGAGCTCTGCAAATAGCCACTCTTTGCTGTTGTCCTCCCGAAAGTTCGCAAGGATAATTGTCAAATTTGTCGGAAAGTCCCGCGCGCGTAAGAAGTTCTTTTGCTTTTTCCGTTATCTCGGCATAAATCTTATCCTTATTCGCCTTAAAATCAGGACGCTCCTTTGCAATAAGGCGCGGTGCCAAAATTACATTTTCAAGCGCCGTATATTGCGGAAACAGGTTAAAATTCTGAAAAACAAATCCAAATTTCAACTGATTTTCCCGCATTTTTGCGCCTTTTATCTGTTTTGCCTGTTTCGCGTCAAAAATAGTTTCGCCGTTTAATATAATCTCGCCGCCGTCTGCCTTTTCAAGAAAGCTTATACAGCGCAAAAGGGTGGTTTTTCCGCTTCCTGATGAGCCTATTACCGACACAACTTCGCCCTTTTCCATTTGGAAGGACACATCTTTCAAAACTTTTGTCTTATCAAAGCTTTTCTCTAAATTTTTGATTTCTAAAATAGCCATAGCATTAACTCCTGAAATAATTCATTTTCTTCTCTATGTATCCGAACAGCAGAGTAAGCGCCCCGCAAAAGAGAAGATAAAATGCGCCTGTGTAAAACAGCGGCCATATAAGTCCTTTTAGCTTAATAAACCGCTCGGCGCTCCATATTATTTCATATACGGCAATAATTCTTGCAAGCGAGGTGTCCTTCACAAGCGTTATTATTTCATTGCTCATCGGCGGAATAATTCTTTTAATTACCTGCAAAAGCACAACTTTAAAAAAGGTCTGTGACTTAGTAAGTCCCAAAACCTGACCTGCTTCATACTGCCC
>DMLG01000040.1 GCA_003453455.1 Clostridiales bacterium | reverse complement strand
AGAGGGTAAAACAAATGACGAATATAATTTTAAGCGGTGCAAATGGCAGAATGGGCAGGGCAATAAGTGAAAAAGCGGCAGGAAGCAAAACCTGCCGCATTGTTGCAGGCTATGACATCAATAATTTTTGCCAAAATCCATACCCCGTGTTTACGGATATTTCAAAGTGTGATGTTGATGCTGATGTGATAATAGATTTTTCACATCCTTCTGCATTTGAAACGGTTTTGGAATTTGCAAAGAAGCGCAGACTGCCCCTTATTGTCGCTACGACAGGTTTGAGTGCAGAGCAGAAAGAACAGCTTTTTACGGCAAAGGCGGAAATTCCTGTGTTTTATTCTGCAAATATGAGCGTTGGTGTGAACCTTTTGATAAATCTTTGCAAAAAGACTGCCTCGGTTTTGGGCGACAAATTCGATATAGAAATAGTTGAAAAGCATCATAACAAAAAGCTGGATGCACCGAGCGGGACAGCACTTTCCATTGCTGACGGAATAAGCGAGGTTCTGGAAAATGCGCCTCAATATGTATTTGACCGTCATAGCGTAAGGCGCGAGCGCAGGAAAAATGAAATAGGAATTCACTCGGTACGCGGCGGAAATATAGTCGGTGAACACGAAGTGATTTTTGCAGGGGACGATGAAATTATATCCCTTTCTCACAGTGCATTGTCGCGCGAGGTTTTTGCAACGGGAGCACTTTGCGCGGCGGAGTTTATGAAGGGAAAACCTATCGGGCTTTACGGAATGGATGAGCTTATAGGAGAAATGATATGACATCGGTACAAAAAACCTGCTTTTTTACGGGGCATAGAGTTATAAATCCTAATTATATCAGTATGATAAAAAGCCATTTAAACGAAGAAATTTTAAATGCGGTAAATAAAGGTTTTACGCATTTTATTTCGGGAGGTGCGCTTGGATTTGATACTCTTGCTGCCGAGCAGGTTATTTTGCTGAGAGAGGATTATAATGAAATCGAGTTATCCTTGTATCTTCCATGCTCGGACCAGAGCAAAATTTGGAGCGAGTTTGAAAGGATAAGATATGACAATATTTTGAGCTTAGCGGATGAAATATGCTATACCAGTAATGAGCCCTACAAAAATGGCTGTATGAAAAAACGCAACGAGGCAATGGCGGAGGCGTCGGATATGTGCATAGCCTTTTTAAGAAGGTTATCAAGCGGAACGGCACAAACGGTAAAAATGGCACAGGAAAAGGGAATAGATGTAATCAATATTGCTGAAAAAGGCATATTTTAAGCAAAATGCAGAATAATAAACGGAAGAAGGAGACGCAGTATGTTTAAGGGAAAAGCGGTAATAGTAGGAGCGGGAGCAGTAGGCTCGACAACAGCTTATACGCTTATGCTTTCGGGACTTTTTAAAGAAATAGTTTTAATAGATGTGAATAAAGATAAAGCAGAGGGTGATGCACTTGATATGTCACACGGTGTATCATTGGTAAAACCCGTAGTTGTAACAGCAGGGGATTATAGCGATTGCAAGGACGCCGATATTATAATTATCACGGCAGGCATTCCGCAAAAGGACGGTCAGACAAGGCTTGACCTGTTAAAAGAAAATGTAGAGCTTTTTAAGAAAATAATAAAAAGTATAATGTCATATGCGCCAAGCGATGTCATTTTGATGACTGTTTCAAATCCTGTGGATATTTTGACATATGTAACCTATAAGCTATCAGGGCTCAAAAAAAATCAGGTTCTGGGTTCAGGAACGGTTCTTGACACTTCGCGACTCAAATATATGATAAGCAAGAAAACGGGCGTTGATGCGAGAAACTGCCATACCTATATAATAGGCGAACACGGCGATAGCGAGGTTGCGGCATGGAGCGTTACAAATATTGGCGGAATGACTATGCATGAGTTCTGTAAATATACAGGAAAGTGTGATATGAACGACCTTGATAAGATGTATCAGGATGTAAAAAATGCCGCATATGATATAATCAGCAAAAAAGGTGCAACATACTATGCAATAGCTGTTGCAGTATCGAGAATATGCGAGGCAATAGTGGGAGATGAAAACTCGATTTTGACGGTTTCGGGCATATTTGAAGGAGAATACGGAATACGGGATGTTGCGCTTTCAGTGCCTACTATGGTGGGAAAAGGCGGAGTAGAGAGAATTTTTGAAGTGCCTTTTGGAAAAGAGGAAATAAAAGGTCTCAACGACTCGGCAATAACGCTTTCAGACCTTTTAAGACAAATAGGAATGTAATTGTAGAAATTCAGCTTCTTTAAGCTGAATTTTTTGTGCAAAAAAATACTCTTTTTCTATTGCAAAATTCTGTAAAATATTGTAAAATGTATAATGAGGAAGATTTGGGATTATTTAAAGAGTTCCTCTTAAAACAATTGGAAGGAGAGCATTATGGAACCGTCAAATTTATTGGTTGTTTGCCTTGGAATGGGTACTGTGTTTTTCGGACTGATATGCCTTATTGCAATATGTAAGTTGACGAGCTTTGTTTGTATGATGTTTGAAAAAAATACAAAAAAAACTGACATCGCTAAGGCAGAAGCTATTCAGAATAAACAAGAAATTTTAGCAGCGGTTTGTGCTGTAATAGCGGAAGAAACAGGCACCGATGCAAAAAATATAAGAGTATTATCATTTAAAAGAATATAGGAGGCTAAAAAAATGAAAAAATATAAAGTAAATGTAAACGGAACAAGTTATGAAGTGGAAATCGAGCTTATGGGTGAAGGAGCAAGCACTCACACTGCTGTAAAATCTGAGCAGGCACCTAAAACGCAGGGTGAGGGAGAAAAGGTTACAAGCCCAATGCCCGGCACAATTTTAGATGTTAAGGTAAAGGTAGGCGACAGCGTTAAAAAAGGTCAGGTACTTATGGTCTTAGAGGCAATGAAGATGGAAAATGAAATTATGGCAGGAACAGACGGCACAGTTACCTCTGTTGCAGTTTCAAAAGGTGCGTCGGTAACTACGGGCGATATGCTTTTGACAATAAAATAATCGGAGGACTGAAAAATGGAAGCAATAACGAATTTTTTGGGACAGACGGGTTTTGCAATGCTTGCCTCCGGTGACAATTGGCAGACAATTATAATGGTTTTAATTGCTTGCTTTTTGCTTTATCTTGCCATTGTTAAGAAGTTTGAGCCGCTACTTCTTTTGCCGATAGCCTTCGGTATGCTACTAACAAACCTTGTCGGTGCGGAAATTTATCACGAAGCGCTTTTTGAAGGCGGACATGTGCATTGGGATATGTTTGGAGGCGCTGGCGATATAACGCCGGGGCTTGTTGATTATCTGTATCTTGGTGTAAAACTCGGAATTTACCCTTGTCTTATCTTCATCGGAGTAGGCGCAATGACCGATTTCGGCCCCTTGATTGCAAATCCTAAGAGCTTGCTTTTGGGTGCTGCGGCACAACTTGGTATATTTATGACATTTTTGGGAGTAAAAGAGCTGTTTCCGATAGTAATTCCCGCACTTGATACATTTTTGGGAGGAACACCTCTTCAAAATCTTGCGTCATCTGTCGGAATTATAGGCGGTGCAGACGGGCCTACGGCGATTTTTGTAACATCAAGGTTAGCGCCCGACTTTTTAGGACCTATTGCGGTTGCGGCATATTCATATATGGCACTTGTGCCTGTAATTCAGCCGCCGATTATGAAGGCTTTGACAACCAAGAAAGAGCGTCAGATAGTTATGAACGCACTTCGCCCTGTATCGAAGACAGAAAAAATTATCTTCCCGATAGTGGTTACAATTTTTGTTGCATGGCTTGTACCGTCAGCAGCTCCTCTTGTAGGCTCGCTGATGCTTGGAAATCTTCTTACAGAGTCAGGTGTTTGTGACAGACTTTCCAAAACTGTTCAAAATGAGCTTATGAATATTGTTACAATCTTTTTGGGCATTTCG
Organism: Clostridiales bacterium; assembly: GCA_003453455.1. Taxonomy (GTDB): domain Bacteria; phylum Bacillota; class Clostridia; order UBA1381; family UBA1381; genus UBA1738. The sequence continues at coordinate 503 of DMLG01000040.1, read as the reverse complement.
GTCGGTGCAACAGCAACGGCAAAAACCTTCTTGTCACCCCTTACCCTCTGCATACTTGCCATGGGAATAATCGCTTTTGGAATGGGTACGGCAGGCGGTGTGCTTTTGGCAAAGTTTATGAACCTTTTCTTGAAGCAGAAGATAAATCCGCTTATCGGAAGCGCAGGTGTTTCTGCTGTTCCTATGGCGGCACGCGTTTCACAGAAGGTGGGACAGGAGGAAAATCCGAAAAACTTTTTGCTTATGCACGCTATGGGACCGAATGTTGCGGGCGTTATAGGCTCTGCAACTGCCGCAGGTGTACTTTTGGCGCTGTTTGCAAAGTAGGAAAGGACATTTTATTATGAGTAAACTATATATAACCGACACAATTTTGAGAGATGCGCATCAATCCCAGGCGGCGACAAGAATGAGAACAGAGGATATGATTCCTGCCTGCAAAATTCTTGACAGTATTGGTTATTGGTCGCTTGAATGCTGGGGCGGCGCAACATTTGACGCTT
>DMLG01000131.1 GCA_003453455.1 Clostridiales bacterium | reverse complement strand
TAAAAATATCAGTTTCAATGATTTCGGTATTTATGATTTTTGCCTGTTCGACAAGGGGCGCCGTTTTAGCGGTAGGTGCGACTTTTGTAATTTTAAGGTTTTTAACATCGGACAAGAGTGATGCTTTGGCTAAAATAGGCAAAGCCTTAATGTATGTTTTATTGGCAGTTGTGGGCTTATATCTCCTTTCAAAGCTCATTCCGGCAGCAACCGAGCGGCTTGTCGAATCATTTAGTGGCGGTATAACGAAAACTAACAGCTTTGTTTCCCGTACAAAAACAGCGAAGCTAACTATCGCAGCGCTTATCTATAATCCGAGACTGCTGCTTTTCGGAACAGGCTTTGGAACATATAATCAGTCACATGTTCTTGCACGGTACGGATATCAGATAACTACATCAGATAATATGTATATTGATATGATTTGCTGGGAGGGACTTGTCGGACTGCCTTTTGTATTCTTTTATTTAAAAGACCTTTATATGATGTCCTATGCAATAAATAAGCGTGGACTTCCGACTGCATTGGCAATTACAATATATATGCTGTGCCTTGGATTTACTCAGAGCGCTATTTTTGAGCCAACGGTAGGCGCGATATACTATATCCTTTTTGGTATAGAACTCATAAAAGCAATAGATGACGAAGCGGAAGAACGGGTCCGCTTATCGGAAGCGGCGGAAAATGGTGACAAAAATGCTTAATGTGGTAACGGTTATAAAGAAATTAAATGAATCGGTCACGGGAGCGGTAGAAAACACCTCTTTATGGATTACAAGAAATGCATTTTTAGCAAGCGGGCAAAGCCGTATAATAAATATGCCAAGATCGAAAATCGGTTTTTTTAAAAAGTCAGTACAGAATATTTGTATGCTTTTTAAAGTATTCTTCGCCGTATTAAAAAATGAGGACATACTCTTTATTTACCCTGCAATACCGCTCTATCCCGCAACCTCCTATAAAAAGTATTGCATTGCAACAGACTATTACCGCCTGATAAGAGCGGTAAAGGGGAAAGCGAGAATATTTACATATGTAATTGACCTTCCAAAAGAGCAGGAGGAAAGCTTTGGTTATAGCAGGATAAAAATAGACAAAGATAAATTGCTGGATTTTGAGGATATGCTCTTTTCTATGTCCGATAAAATAATAGCCGTATCAAGCGGATTTAAAACCTTGTTATCTATGCGCTGCAAAGGATATGAAAATAAGACGGAAATTCTGCCGGTGATGCTAAAAGCGCAAAAAAGGGAAGATAAAAAAGGAGAAAAAACCAAAATATTCTATTCAGGCGAGCTTGAACGAAAGTTTGAAAAAAATATGATAAGGAAGATTTCCGAGTCCTTGACTGATAATGAAGAGTTCGTTATTCTGGGAAGATGCGGCGAGTGGATAAATGAGGAAAAGCTTGCACACACCAGGTATTTGGGATATGTTGATACAAACACCCATGATGAGATTGCAAAAGGCTGTGATTTTGCGGTTATTTGCTACCCTAACACAGGATATTATAAGTATGTGACGCCGTCTAAGCTTGGCACATATATGAGGTTTAGCCTTCCTGTTCTTGCCATTAAAAATGATACTATTTCGCAGTTTTTTGATGACTGTAAAATAGGTGAGTGTGTAGATGAGGAAGAGTTTATTGATATTTTCAAAAGCTGGTGCCGTGACAGTAAATTTTTAAACTATAAATCAGCATACGACAAGTACGATTTTTACGGTACTAACATACAAAATTTTAAAAATATACTAAAATTATGGAGGCTTCGGGGCATGGATAAAAATAAAAAGTTTTTTTTAGACTGCCTTGCAGACTTCTTAAACGGCAGGCAAACTATACCGCAAAACGGCATAGACTGGGATATGATTTATGATTTTGCCGTAAAGCACCAGATGATAAATATAATTGAGTATCAATGCCGCAGTTTTATGGACGGGGATACTTTTGCCCGTTTTAGTAAAAGCGCGAAGTCTGCTCTTTTTTACCGACTAAAAATAGAGAATATAGCTTCAATTCTAAAAGATACCTGTGAAAATCTCGGTATCGAATATGCATTTTTAAAAGGACCTACTGTGGCACCTTTTTATGCAGTTCCCGAATTTCGCTCTATGGGTGATGTTGACCTTTTAGTGCATTCTGAGGACAGGCCGCGTATGCTTTCAGCTCTTTTGAAAAAGGGCTTTACAAATAAATCTCATCATAATGAGCATGAATGGGTTTTTTGGTATAGCGGTGCCGAAGTTGAGATACATGATAAACTGATTTATAAAGAAGTTTTTAATGACGAAAAACAGGATGCTTTCTTAAATGATATGTGGGGGTATGTAAAGGACTCAAAATTAGATGAAAGTTTTAATTTTATCTATCTTTTACATCACTTAAAGAAACATCTGACAAGTTCAGGCGCAGGGTTTCGTCAGTTTTTTGACATTGCCTGTGTTACAAAGAATTGCAAAGAGTTAAATTGGGAGTGGATTTTTGAAAAACTTAAAAATCTTAATATGCTGGATTTCGCAAATCTGTGCTTTACCCTTTGCAGTAGGTGGTTTGATACGGATATGAACGGATTTGCAGGCGGTATAGACGAGGATTTTTATGAAGAGGCAACCGAAAAAATACTTGCAAACGGCATTTTTGGATTTTCCGATGATAATAATCAGTTCAATATGTCTGTAAACAGGGTTAAGGCAGGAAAAAATCGGTTTTTTACCTATTTTTCAACGGTAATGAGAAGCCTGTTTCCGAGCTATAAATCAATGTCGGCTATGCAGCATTATGCCTTTTTGCGGAATAAGCCGTTTTTGCTCCCTGCCGCATGGATTTACCGTGCGTTTTGGGGAATAAAAAATGGAAAAAGAAAGAGGTTTACAGCATCAATAGCCTCTGTTTTTGTATCGAAGAAGAAACTTGACGAAAGAGTTGAAGAGATGAAGAAGTGGAAGCTCGATTAAGCGAAATATATTTTACGGAAAGAAGTGTTATTGTTTGAATAAAGCGGAACTTATTGCAAAAATTTCCGAAAAAACAGATGTATCTGCTTTTGAAACAGAGCAGGTAATAAATTTTGCAATAGATATTATATCGGAAAAGATGGAAGAAGGGGAAAAGGTTTATATTGTAGGACTCGGCACATTTGAAGTACATAAAAGATCGGCACATAGCGCAGTAAATCCGCGTACGGGTGAGCGCATAACAATCGAGGCATATGATACGCCTGTTTTCAGGGCGGCAGAGCCTCTTAAAAAACGGGTAAGAAACAGGAACAGATGATGAAAAGGTTTTCAGAATTTACAAGAGGAATAAAAGACGGCTTGCCGATATGTATGGGGTATTTGGGAGTTTCATTCGCTTTTGGAATATTCGCCATGCAAAACGGTCTTGGGATAAAGGAAGCGCTTCTGATGTCAATGACAAATCTGACTTCGGCAGGACAATTTGCGGCTGTGCCTGTTATAATGGGGGGCGGCACACTTATTGAGCTTATTTTAGGGCAGATTATAATCAATTTGAGATATATGTTTATGTCGGTTTCCCTCTCCCAAAAGCTTGATAGGAGCGTAAAAATAGTGGACAGGCTTATAATATCCTTTGCAAACACCGATGAAATTTTTGCCGTTGCTGTGTCAAATAAAAAAGATGTCGGAAGAAAATATATGTACGGACTTATCCTGATGCCGTACATCGGTTGGAGTGTAGGTACATTTTTAGGCGCTATAATGGGTTCTGTTCTGCCGCATATTATAGTTTCTGCACTCGGTATTGCGATATATGCAATGTTTGCGGCAATCGTTGTTCCGCAGATGAAAAAGGACGACAAAATGCTGTTTTGCGTTTTGCTTGCGGTATTTTTAAGCTGTGCTTTTTACTATGTGCCTATGCTGAAAAATATACCCCAAGGTTTTGTAATAATAATATGTTCGGTGATTGCAAGTCTGGTTTTTGCCTGCTTTGCGCCAATTGAAGGAGAAAGCCATGGAGAATAGATTTTTAATTTACCTGACTTTTATGGCAGGTGTTACATACTTAATCAGAATGCTTCCTCTGATTTTGGTAAGGAAAAAGATAGAAAACAGATTTATTGTTTCCTTCCTTTATTATCTTCCGTGCGCAGTTTTAAGCGTTATGACTGTTCCTGCTATTTTTTATGTGGCAGACAGCAAAATTTCCGCAATTCTCGGATTTTTGGCGGCGCTGATATTTTCATATTTTGGAAAGAGTCTTATGAAGGTAGCGGTAATTTCCTGTATAGTGGTATTTGTAGCAGAATGTATAATAAAATTTGCATAAAAATAACGGCTTTTTGATAAAGCCGTTGTTTTTTCGCTATCCTCTGAATAATTGTGTCCAGTAAACTCCATAGCTTCCGCCTGAGTAAATGCCGACTCCCATCTCTGTTACAGATGAGTTCAGAATATTTGCTCTGTGTCCTGCGGAATTCATCCACGCATTAACAACTTCTTGCGGCGTTCTTTGTCCTGCCGCAATATTTTCTGCCGCACTTCTGTAAGAAATGCCTGCTGCTCTCATTCTGTCAAAGGGAGATTGTCCCGAAAGATTTGTATGGCTGAAATAATTGTTTTGCGCCATATCTTTGCTGTGCGAGTATGCAACAGCTTCAAGGGAAGTGCTGTAACTTAACGCTTTAAGTCCGTAATTTGCCCTTTGTTCGTTTACAAGATTAAGAACTTGAAGCTCATATGAGCCTATACTATTTGCAGGCTGCTCAGGCTTTTCGGGAACAGGCGGCGTTTCGGTCTGCGTATTTTGTGAATTGTTTTGCTGTCCGCCATTTCCGAAGAATTGGTTTATAATGTCCTGCCAGCTATATCCGCTGTTCTGATTATTATTGCAATTTCCGTCGGTACAACCGGTATTATTTTCAGTCGTATTCTCTTTTGGCTCTACACTTATATCTCCGCTATTTGCGTCCCAGTTTACATTACAACCCAAAGCTTCGCATATTGCACGGAGTGGTACATAGGTAAGCCCGTTTTTGTTGCAGGATGGAGTCGGAAGTTCTATGTTTCCGTCATTTGTGCAAATCTGGTCAGAGCCTGTGCATATAGAAACGGTGTTTTCACCGCATTTTGCCGAGGCGGTATTTGTGGAAGCGTCCCAGCTGACCTTTGCACCAAGAGCCTCACAAATGCTTCTGAAAGGCACCATTGTGCTTCCGTTTGAATTATAGGAGGCAATTCCGCAGAGAGGCCCTTGGGAAAAGCCTGAAATTTTGATGTTGCATGCAGCGGAAACCGAAACGGAAGCAGCTAAAACACAAACAGCCGCTGCAAAAGATAATAGTTTTTTCATATTCTAAAAATCCTTTCTGTCCGCAAATCAGGCGATAAAATCACTTTTTGCGGACGTTATTTGTGATAGGATATCGCCTGATAAAATTATAACATCCAAAAAAGTGAAAAATCAATGCAAAATATATGGAAGCAGTGGTGCAGAAAGGAAAAGAAAGAACAAAAAATCGGAACAAGCGTAAAATCGCTTGTTCCGACGAAGTGGAGCGGAAGACGAGATTCGAACTCGCGACGTTCACCTTGGCAAGGTGACGCTCTACCACTGAGCCACTCCCGCATATCACAATCATAATAGCACAGAAAAAA
>DMLG01000001.1 GCA_003453455.1 Clostridiales bacterium | reverse complement strand
CCCATCTGCCGTTTCCGTCCATAATGACGCCGATATGCTGCGGCAAATTGTTCATATCAATTTCTGCAAGCCGTCTCTTTTTGCCAAAAAACATAACTTAAATCCTTTCACATTAAAGAATCATACCCCTACTTAAAAAGCAGGGGTATAAAAATCAAACATCAAGAATTTCTTTCTCCTTTGACGCTGTAATATCATCAATTTCCTTGATAAATTTATCGGTAAGGTTTTGAATATCCTTTTCAATACCCTTAAAATCATCCTCTGTGATTTCGGAAGCCTTTTGTTTCTTCTTGAAATCGTCCAAGGCGTCACGGCGCACATTACGGATTTGAACCTTTGCTTCTTCCGAATACTTCTTAACTGTCTTTACAAGCTCTTTTCGTCTTTCCTCGGTAAGCGGCGGGAAATTAAGTCTTATAACCTTCCCGTCATTTTGCGGAGCTATACCGATTTCCGACTTATTTATTGCCTTTTCTATCTCACTTAAAATCGACTGATCCCAAGGCTGTATAACAAGCATTCTCGGCTCAGGAGTAGATATTGAGCCTATCTGTGCAATCGGAGTCATTGTGCCGTAGTATTCAACAGCAATCTTGTCCAAAACTGACGCATTCGCGCGCCCTGCTCTGATTGTTTTTAATTCTGCGTGAAAATCGTCAACTCTTTTGTTCATTTTTTCTTCGTATTCAGGATAATTTCCCATAAATTCACTCACCTTTCCTTATCTTTTTCCGTCCCTTGTAACAAGGGTTCCTATTCTCTCGCCCATAACCGCTTTTATAATGTTTTCAGGCTCATCAAGTCCGAATACCAAAATGGGCATATTATTATCTCTGCACATTGATGCAGCCGTTGAGTCCATAACACCAAGTTCCTTTGACAATATATCGTTAAAAGAAAGCGCATCATATTTTTTTGCATCAGGATTGATGTTCGGGTCACTGTCATAAACCGCATCAACCTTTTTTGCAAGCAGTATAACCTCTGAATCGGTTTCAATAGCGCGAAGAGCCGCCGCCGTATCGGTTGACATAAACGGATTTCCCGTTCCTGCGCCGAATATAACTACTCTACCCTTATCCAAGTGCCGTGTAGCTTTAAGTCTTATATAAGGCTCTGCAATCTGGCGCATTTCTATCGCAGTCTGCACTCTTGTGTCCACTCCGCAACTTTCAAGTTCGGAACAAAGTCCCAAAGCGTTTATACAGGTTGCAAGCATCCCCATATGGTCTGCCCTTGTCCTGTCCATATCACCGCCGCTTCTGCCGCGCCATATATTTCCGCCGCCTACAACTATTGAAACATTTACACCCAAATCCACAACTTTTTTGATGTTCATACAGATTTTGTGCATAGTGTCAACATCAAGACCGTATCCTTTATCTCCCGACAATGCCTCACCGCTTATTTTGAGTAAAACCCTTTTATATTTAGCTTCCATTATCTTCCTCCACGCTATTTTCTATATTATACCATTATTCTCTTTCGCTTGCAACAGATTTTCACAATTTTATCTCAACCCCACCGACATTCCGTATAGAAAGGATGTGGCACTTATCTTTTCCGAAAACATTCTCAATGCCCGATTTAAATGAGTCCAGCATATCACAAGGCACAAATGCCTGAACTGTCCCTGCAAATCCGCCGCCGTGGACACGAAAAGCGCCCTTTCCTGAAAGCAACTCATCACAAAGCGCTAATGCAAGACTTACCGCCTGATTTTTCGTATCAAAGGACGCATAAACATTTTGCAAGTACATATATGACGACCTGCCCGACTCGTTTACAAGCCTTAAAAACTCATTGAAATCACCGTTTTCAAGTGCCAAGGCTTCTTTTTTTGCTCTTTCGGTTTCGTTAAAATAATGCATCGCACGCATTATTGCTCTGTCGTTTTTCACCTTCTTTCGTATATGTTTAAGTTCTCTGTAAAACTCATCTTTGGAAACATCATTCAAAAAATCCTTGCCGAAACACTTTGAAATTGCTTTCATTTCGGTAGTGATTGCCGCATATTCGTCTGTGAGGTTTGCATGGTCTGCACCTGTATCAATTATACAAAGTGCATATCCCGTTTTGGAAAAATCAAAATCGAGTTTTTTGATAACAGGGTTTTCATTGTCGGCAAAATCTACCGAAATTATGCCTCCTGCCGCTACTGCCATCTGGTCTAAAAGTCCGCAGGGCTTGCCAAAATATACATTTTCCGCATACTGCCCGAATTTTGCCATATCCGCATAGCCTACTTCATTATTGGCAAAAAGTCCGTTTATAATTGATGCCGTCAGAATTTCAAAAGCCGCAGAAGAGCTCATTCCCGAGCCTTTTAAAACATTTGAAGTGGTATATGCGTCAAAACCGCAGAGTTTATACCCCTTCTTTTTAAAACATGCCAAAACGCCCCGTATAAGTGCCCTTGCCTGCCCGTATTCCGACTTGTTCGGTTCCAAATCGTCAAGGTTTACCAAATCCTTCGGAAAACCCTCAGATTTTATACAAACTTCATTTGTGCCGTTTAGCCTGACTGCCGCTATTACATCAAGATTAAGACTTCCCGCAAGGATTGCTCCGTGCTGATGGTCGGTGTGATTTCCTCCGATTTCCGTTCTTCCCGGTGCAGAAAAAAGGCGGATATTATCGTCCTTTCCAAAGGTTTTGTAAAAGCCGTCTAAAACCCCTTCAAACCTTTTTATGTATTGTGCCTCTTCGCCGTCTTTGCAGCAATAGAGATTTTTAAAATCAATATTTGCAATTTTTTGCTTAATTTCAGTGATATTCATATTTTTTCTCCTATAATTAAAGTTCGCTTAAAAATTCAAAAATGGTGTCATTTGCACCTTTTAACCCTTCGTGTCCGTATTCTGGGTAAAAAATGACATTCTTTTTTGATTTTACTTTATTATACATAGCAAACTGAGTTGACGGCGGACAAGTCGTATCCATAAGCCCTGTAAACATCAAAAGCTCCGCTTTCATACGCTTGGCAAGATTTTGTATGTCTATATATCCAAGTTTTTCATAAATCTCGTCAACCCGCTCGTGTGTAGGGTCAAAGTGCCTGAAATAATATTTCAGTCCTTCATATGCGCCCTTGTTCAAATCCATTTCATAAACCCTCCTATAGTCGGAAAGGTACGGATATAGCGGCGCGCATTTTTTAATCTGCGGCACAAGACAGGCACAGGCGACGCTAAGTCCTCCGCCCTGCGAGCCTCCTGTAACACCAACGCGCGTTTCGTCCACATAATCAAGCCCCATTATTATTTTCGCAAGCAAAGCCGTATCAAGAAAAACATCCCTCATTAAAAGGTCGTGTTTGTCCCCTTCAATACCTCTTGTAAAGGGTGTTGTAAAAGTCGTTCCCGAAACTCCGCCAACATCCTCGGATATACCTCCTTGGCCTCTTACATCCATAAATGCCGCAACATAGCCCTGCGACACATATTTTATAAGGTCGCACCATTCGCACGAGGAACCGGAAAGTCCGTGAAACAAAAGCACCGCAGGAATTTTTCCCTCTATCTTTTTAGGAACTGCAACCTTTGCGTAAATTCTTGCATTTTTTGTGCCTGTATAGTACAAATCATACATATCTGCCGCCTTTGACGGAAAATCTTTTTTTATAAATTTCGCATTAGGTTCAACAGAGTCCATTTCGGCAAGTGCCGTATCCCAATATTCGTCTATATCGGAAGGACAGGGCGACGAGCCTTTATACTTAAACAATTCTTCCACACTCATATCTACAAGCATTGTCAAATCTCTCCTTTCCCTACCGTCTTATTTATAATTGCCGCCTTTACGGTATTTTTCATAAGCATAGCTATTGTCATGGGTCCGACACCGCCAGGAACGGGAGTTATTGCTCCTGCGATTTTTTCTGCTGCCTCAAAGTCAACATCACCCACAAGCTTTTTATCGGCAATCCTGTTTATACCAACATCAATTACGACTGCGCCCTCTTTTATCATATCACCTGTCACAAATTTCGGTTTTCCCACTGCTGCTACCAAAATATCGGCATTTTTTGTCTTTTCTTTTAAGTTCTTTGTCCGAGAGTGGCATACTGTAACCGTTCCGTTTTTGTGCAAGAGAAGCATCGCCATCGGCTTTCCTACTATATTACTGCGTCCGATTACCACACATTCCTTTCCCTCAACCAAAACACCGCTTTCGGCTATCATCTCCATAATTCCTGCCGGAGTACAGGGGACAAAGTCATAATCTCCCGTCATAATTTTTCCCACATTGACGGGGTGAAAAGCGTCAACATCCTTTTTCGGATTTATGCGCTCAATTACCTTCTTTTCGCTGATATGTTTCGGTAGGGGAAGTTGCACCAAAATCCCTGAAATTGTGTCCTTTGCATTTAATTTGTCTATTAAAGTAAGTATTTCTTCTTCTTTGACATTGGCTGAAAGCGCGTATTCCTCAGAATAAATCCCGAGCTCTTCACAGGCTTTTTTCTTGTTATTCACATATACACGGCTTGCCGGGTCATCCCCTGCAATGATCACCGCAAGCCCCGGGAATATCCCCTCTTCTTTAAGCTTTTTAACTTCCTCTTTAAGACCTTCTTTAATCTTTGCGGAAATCTCCTTTCCGCTCAGGATTTTTGCCATTTACTATTCCTCCGTATCTTCTGTCGTTTCCTC
>DMLG01000063.1 GCA_003453455.1 Clostridiales bacterium | reverse complement strand
TCAACATCATCAGGGTCAACAGCCTCAGGCTTTATAGTAACCGCCTTTACTTCCTTTTTACCGCTCATTTTAACGGTAACTACTCCGCCGCCGGCAGTCGCTTCGACCTCCTGTTTTTCAACTTCTGCCTGAACAGACTCCATTTTTTCCTGCATAAGCTGTGCCTGCTTTACAACATTTGGTACCTTCTTGTTCTGATTCATTCCGCTGCCGCCAAATCCTTTATACTTTCCCATTTTTCATTTCTCCTTTATTCTTCGCTTTCGCGTTCATTTTCATCTAAAAATTCTTCTTCGTCATCGTCTTCTTCGCCGCCCATTTCCACCTGTTCAAAATCATCATCCTGCGGCTTATAGCTTATAAACTCCGAGCTGTCAATATCCTCCACAATCTCCGGAAAACGCTCGTCCAAGTCCTGTATTGTATTATTTTGGTGTTCCTTTTTCGCACCGATTTTCCAAAAATCTATAATATTATCCTCAATATCGTCTAAAAATGCAGTTTTTGCAATTATTTGACTGCCGATTGCCTGATTTATAACCTCTTCTATCTCTTGCCTATGCTTATTTGCGAGCTCCTTAGACATCACCTCATTGTGCTCAAATATAAGGATTATTCCCTCCTTGTCTATCGTAACCCTTCTGCCAAGGACCGTGCTTGCGATAAAGGGGTATTTTTTGGATATCTGCCTTGAAATCTTGTCCCATGCCCGTGCCGCAGCAACGCAGGGCGACTCCGGGGTAAGCGTACTTATATCAACAGGCACAAAAAGTCGCGCTGACGGCTGTTTATGCGGTTTTACAGGTTCTTTTTGAGGTGTTTTTTCCTCTTTTTGCACCGCCACCTTTATGCCTTCTTTAACCTTTTCTTCAAGGGCTTCTATCCTGTCTAAAAGTGCATCAAAAGATGAGTTAAGCTCAGGTCTTGTAAGCTTTATGAGTGCAAGCTCATAAATTACCCTCGGCTCATTTGCCCATTTTGCCTCATTTTTCGCATTTGAAAGCGCCGAAATTGCTCCCGAAAGCTTTTCAAAAGAGGTACGCTCCGCCTGGGCTTTGAGCTTTATAATCTCCTCCGCCTCACGGTCAATCAGCTTTTCCGTATTATCTGTAACCTTGCAAATTAAAAGGTTTCTGTAATGCTCTATGAGATTTCCTATAAAGTTATTTAAATCTCTGCCGTCGCTCATAAGCTGCTCAATTATTTCAAAAATTTTCGCGCTGTTCCCATCATTTACCGCATCAGCCATAGCAAAAAGCGGTGCTGTCCCCGATATTCCAAGCGCCTTTGAAACAGCATCATAGGTAAGGCTGTCTCCTGATTCTGAAACGCATCTTTCCAAAATGGTCAATCCGTCACGCATAGAACCGTCGGCAAGCTGTGCCAAAAGCCCGAACGCATCGTCTGTTACAGAAAGTCCCTCACCCATGGCAATCTCACGCATACGCCTTATAATATCTTCCGTTTTTATGCGCTTAAAATCAAACCTCTGACATCTCGACAAAATTGTTTGCGGCACCTTATGTGCCTCAGTAGTAGCAAGTATAAAAACTGTGTGTTCAGGCGGCTCTTCAAGAGTTTTCAAAAGTGCATTAAACGCACCCTGCGACAGCATATGCACCTCGTCTATTATGTAAACTCTGTATTTTGCCTCCGTTGCCACATATTTTGAATCTTCAATTATTTCTCTTATATTATCAACGCCGTTATTGGATGCTGCGTCTATTTCAAAAACATCAAGTATCGAGCCGTCCGATATGCCACGGCAAATGTCGCATTCATTACAAGGAGAACCGTTTTTTGGATTTTGGCAGTTTATTGCCTTTGCAAGTATTTTCGCAACGGTGGTTTTACCCGTACCGCGTGTACCGCAAAAAAGATAGGCATGTGAAATTTTGCCCGTTTTTAACTGATTTTGAAGAGTCTTTGTTATGTGCTCTTGACCTACAACATCTTCAAATACAGCGGGGCGCCATTTTCTGTAAATTGCCTGATATGCCATTATCTGCATCTCCTTAACATAAAATAAGGCTCAAACCGAGTTTTTCTGTATCGCACAAAGCATTCTGCTTATTGCTGCTTGGTTCCCCATCTGACAAGGTTCACAGCGCTCTATCGTACAGGACTCGGTTATCATCGCCCTACAACTTGTAATTATACTATACTCCTTATAAAAGTTCAAGTATTTTTTGCCAAAATCATATTTTTTCAAGTTTCGCCATTGCCGCCATAAGTCGTTTTGTGTCTCCGCTGTCAAATTTGACCTCTAAAAGAGCGTCCTTTTCAAAACGCTGAACCGCCGTAATTGTACCGTCTCCGAATTTAGGATGCCTAACACGCTCGCCTGCTGCGAAATCCACATCTGTCAATTTGAAAGAACTTGCAGAAGAAATCTGTCCGAAAATTTCTGTTTTTGCTCGCCTTACCGACTGTGGAATTTGTATGCTGTCCCCCATTCTGTCAATAGGTGATACCCCATCCTCCTTTAAATATTCGTCGGGTATTTCCTTTAAAAACCTTGAACTGACCTGATGCGTTGTCTGCCCGTAAACTGTACGGCTTTTTGCTGCGGTTATATAAAGCTGTTTTTTTGCTCTCGTTATTGCAACATAGCAAAGACGGCGTTCCTCCTCCAAGTCCTCCGAGCTGTCCATAGACCGAACTGATGGGAATAAGCCCTCTTCCATACCGCTTAAAAAGACATTTTTAAATTCAAGGCCCTTCGCAGAATGTATTGTCATAAGCACACAGGTGTCGTCATTTTCATCATAGGAGTCAATATCGGAAACAAGCGAAACATTTTCCAAAAACCCTGCAAGCGTCGGTGTTTCCTCGGTTTTTTCGTACTCCGAAACTGCGGACAAAAATTCACCCAAGTTATCTATTCTTGTTTTTGCCTCAATAGTATTCTCAATCGTCAAAGCCGCCATATATCCTGTATCATTTATCACCTTTTCGGTAAAATCTGTAAGGCGCATTGTCTTTTCGGCTTTTTTAAGTGAGCTTATCATATCGCAAAACTCAATAAGACCTGCACCAGATCGCGATAGTTCCTGATATAAATTTGCATTTTTAGCAATTTCAAATGAGCTTACGCCCAAATCCGACGCCATCCTTGCAACCTTATCAATCGTAGTTTTACCTATACCTCGCTTTGGCTCGTTGACTATCCGTTCAAAGCTAAGGCTGTCATTTACATTATGTATAAGCCGCAAATAGGCGATAATATCCTTTATTTCCTTTCTGTCATAGAACCTCAGCCCGCCAAGCACTTTATACGGGATAGCGCTTCGCATAAGCAATTCCTCTATAATACGTGACTGTGCATTTGTTCGGTACAAAATTGCAAAATCGGCATATTTTTCGCCTTTTTGGTGCGCCTTTTCTATTTCATTTGCAATATAAAGCGCCTCATCTCGTTCATTGTAGCCGATATGGAACTTTATTTTGCCGCCCTCTTCATTTTCAGTCCACAAAGACTTACTTTTTCTGCCTTTATTGTTATGTATTACCGCATTTGCCGCGTCTAAAATGGTAGAAGTTGAACGGTAATTCTGTTCAAGCTTAATAACGGTACTTTCAGGGAAAGTATCCTCAAAATTTAAAATATTCTGTATATTTGCACCGCGAAACTTGTATATACTCTGGTCATCATCGCCCACAACGCATATATTTTTATGCTTTTTCGCCAGCATACTTATGAATTTGTACTGGGAATTGTTGGTATCCTGATATTCATCTACCATTATGTACTGAAACCGGTTTTGATATTTTTCTAAAATTTCAGGGTTTTCTTCCAAAATTTTTACCGCAAAAAACAGAATATCATCAAAATCCAGGGCATTATTTGCCTTTAATTTTTTTTGATAAAGCTCATAAATTTCGCCGATGCGTGTTTTGCGGTAATCACCCTTTGCCTCCGCATAAAACTCATCAGGAGAGAGCATTTCGTCCTTTGCCTTTGAAATTATTGACAGAACTGCGCGATATGGGTAATTTTTCTCATCAATATCAAGCTCTTTATAACATTCCTTCATAACCGTTTTTGTGTCGGCGCTGTCATAAATTACAAACCCTTGTTCAAACCCCAAAACTCCGATATGCGACCGCAAAATCCTCACGCATGCGGTATGGAATGTGCAAATCCACATATCCTTTGAAAGCTCGCCAATAATAGCGTTTACCCTTTCTTTCATCTCGTTTGCCGCTTTATTGGTAAAAGTAATCGCCAAAATATTGTATGGATGTATATTTTTTGTTTCTATTATATATGCAATTCGGTTTACCAAAACGGTGGTTTTTCCGCTTCCTGCACCTGCCAAAATTAAAACAGGTCCGTCAGATTTGGTGACTGCCGCTTTTTGCATATCATTAAGCGCTGTTAAATTCAAAATTATTCCTCCGTGTTTTTTTCTCATTAGAGTATATCACATCTTTTAAAAAAATGCTATAAATTTTTCAAAGTTCCGCCAAAACTTCAATATCTTTTGCAGTATTTAAAACCCGCAAACGGTTAATTTAATAGAGTAGTTTCGACTTGTGAGGTGATAAAAAACGAAAAAATTTTCAAAAAAGTTATTTTTATTATTACCTTTAATATTGTTTTTAGCCGTTTATAATATGATTCCCGAAAAAATAACAATATTTAAAGGTCAAAAAATGAATACGCTTTTAGGAATGTCAGCAAAAGCCGATAACTATGAAGCCGGAAAATATGAAATAATGCTTTTTGATATTTTCCCTATAAAAACGGTCAGCGTTTCAGTTGCACCTACAAGCTATGTAATTCCGTCAGGTGAGGCAATAGGCGTTAAGCTATACACCGACGGAGTATTGGTAATAGGAAGCGGAAGCGTGACCGCACAAGACGGAAGCACAAAAGAACCTGCAAAACAGGCAGGGATTTTAGAAGGAGATAGGATTGTGGCGGTAAATGATATCCCTGTATCCGGCAACGCAGAATTAAAACAGCTTATAAACAGCTGTGACGGTCATGCGGTGCTTAGTGTAAAAAGAGGCGAAAATTCCCTTAAAATACCCGTTGAGGCAGTTTATTCAAAGGATACTAATTCCTATCTCATAGGCCTTTGGGTAAGGGACAGCGCCGCCGGCATAGGAACGCTTACCTTTTATAATCCGCAAAATTCCACCTTTGCAGCATTAGGTCACGGCATCTGCGATTATGATACCGATGCACTCTTAACTGCACATGACGGCTCAATCAATTATTGCAGAGTAAAAAGCGTGAAAAAAAGTGAAAACGGAAGTCCCGGTGAACTTTTGGGCGAATTTTCTCAAAAAAAAGCTGGCGATATTTTGTTAAATTCCGAAGTTGGAATTTACGGAAATGCAGGTTCTGTTCCCGATGCTCCCCTTGTTCCCGTAGCATCACGGTTTGAAGTGGAGATGGGGCTTGCACAGATTTTGTGTGACATTGACGGAAGCGGAACAAATGCGTATAATATCGAAATTACAAGAGTTTCAAAAGCCGCCAAACTCTCAGGAAAAAGCTTTGTTTTTAAGATTTGCGACAGCGAGCTTTTAGAAAAAACAGGCGGCATAGTCCAGGGTATGAGCGGAAGTCCCGTTTTGCAAAACGGTAAGCTGGTTGGTGCGGTAACTCATGTATTTGTAAATGACGCAAGCCGCGGATACGGCATTTTCGCCGAAAATA
>DMLG01000067.1 GCA_003453455.1 Clostridiales bacterium | reverse complement strand
GCGACCCCGAATCGTCAAACGATTTCGGGAAAAATATCATACCTGCAATGCTTGCAAATGGCGAAAAAATGGTAAGTTACAGGTTTGAAGGTTACTGGAAGGATGTCGGAACTGTGCAGAGCCTTTGGGAGGCAAATATGGATCTTCTCGATTCACCGCCGAAATTTGAAATAGGAAGTCAGAGCTGGAATATTTATTCGAGAAATACAGCGCTGGCGCCGCAGTATGTAGGGAAAAATGCAAAAATATCAAACAGCACAATTTCGCAAGGGTGTACTATCTGCGGAAATGTTACACACTCGGTTATCTTCTCTAATGTAGAAATAGGCGAAGGGTCGAAAATCAGTGATTGCGTGATTATGCCCGATGTTAAGATAGGTAAAAATGTTGTGGCAAGAAAAACGCTAATAGGAGCAGGTGCTGTTATAGAGGACGGAGCGGTTTTGGGCGTTAATGATGACCCTGAAAGCAAGTACATTTCGGGGATGTGTACTAACGGTTTGGTTTTGATAGAGGGCGGAGTTACAGTTCCGCAAAATGCCGATATTCCAAAAGGCTCTATGGTTGAAGCAAATTAAAAAGGGGGCGATATAAATGATAGATACAATGGGAATAATTATAGCAAGTAATCTGAATATACCGCCGCTTACTGATGTAAGAAGTGCGTCGGCATTGCCAATTGCAGGCGGATACAGAATTATCGATTTTGTTCTTTCGGATATGGCAAATGCAGGCATACAGAATATAGGCGTCGCAACGGAAGTAAACTATTCGTCACTTATGGACCATATTAAGTCGGGTACGCCGTGGGATTTAAACAGAAAGGACAGAGGTCTTACGCTGCTGCCCCCAAATGTTGCAAATAAGAATTTCTATGAAATTCGCGGTGATTTGGACATTTTAATGGGAATAAGAGAATTTTTGAGGCGCGCTCCCGAAACATATGTTGTACTTTCGCTCGGAAATAATATTTATAATATGGATTTCAGAGAAGTAATCAAAGAACATATCGACAGACAGGCAGATATAACGATAATATATAAGGATATGAAGAATGTCGATCAGAGTGAGCTTTCCC
Source organism: Clostridiales bacterium (assembly GCA_003453455.1). Lineage (GTDB taxonomy): Bacteria > Bacillota > Clostridia > UBA1381 > UBA1381 > UBA1738. Next base: position 2,382 of record DMLG01000067.1, on the reverse strand, counting down.
GTTTCACGCTTTTGGAGCTTGATGAAGAGCAGGGTATAAAAGATATAGAGGTCTGCCCCTATTATCCAAAGTGGACCTCTGTAAGTGCAGATGTTTTTGTTATGGAAAAGGCGCTTTTGGAAAGTATTATTGATGAATGTGCGTCAAAGGGAAATCACGATTTTGTGAAGGACGCAATTGCAAAGAAGATGTCGGGGCTTAGAATATATGGATTTGAGCATAAAGGGTATCTCGACAAAATTGACAGTATGATTTCATATTTTGATAACAATATGAAGTTTTTGAATGAAGATATGCAAAAGGAGATGCTGCACTCAAATCTTCCCATATACACAAAAAATAAGGATTTGCCGCCTACAAAATACGGAAAAGAGGCAAAGGTAGAAAATTCATATATAGCTGACGGATGTAATATATTGGGAACGGTAATAAACAGCGTTTTATCGGGCGGCGTTACTGTCGATAAAGGTGCTGTGGTTAAAAATTCCGTATTGATGCAGGGCGTTACGGTTGGCGAAGGCTCACAGCTTGAATATGTTGTACTTGATAAATCGGTAACGGTAGGTAACAACAAAACCCTCATAGGTCAGGACAGCTATCCTCTTCCTGTTGCCAAGGGCACAAATATTTGATAAAATCCGGATTTTAGTTCGATTTTGAAGAAAAATAGCAAAAAAATGCACAAAAAATAATATTTTTGTTGCATTTTTTTGTTTGCTGTGGTATTATGTCCTCGTGTATAGAGGCGCGGTATTTATAAGTAATCATTTTTTTGCACGGCAATGCTGAAAATGATGAAAGGAGATACCGCCGAAGAGAATGTTCGTTGCCGTGAGCATTTTCTGGGACGGCATATAATATGTGCCGTACTGTCACCATTGGTGGAGAGCTATCGCGGTATAATACTGCTGTGATATGCTCAACGCTTATCACATTTTTTTATTTTAAGGAGGAAGATTATGTTTAATCTTAAAACAAAAAGGAAAGGCGCTGTTTTAACCGTTCTTACTTTTGTCTTTATGATTGCGATGGCAGTAGTCGCTTTTGCTGAGGGTGAAGACGCAGCTGAATATGTAAGCAAGTTTGACAGTACCTTCTGGTCACTCTTACCGCCGATTATTGCCATAGCTTTGGCACTTATAACAAAGGAGGTTTATTCCTCTTTGTTTGTCGGCATTTTGGCAGGCGGACTTCTTTATGCAAACTTCAATTTTGAAACAACCGTTGTACATATTTTCAATGACGGCTTTATTACAAGCGTAGCAGATGCGTACAATGTAGGAATTTTAATATTCCTGGTTGTTTTAGGCATACTTGTTTCTATGATGAATAGAGCAGGCGGAAGCGCAGCTTTCGGACGCTGGGCGTCTAAGAAAATCCATACAAAGGTCGGTGCGCAGCTTGCGACTGTTGCACTTGGAGTGCTTATATTTATTGACGATTATTTCAACTGTCTGACAGTCGGAAGCGTTATGCGACCTGTTACAGATAAGCAAAAAATATCCCGCGCAAAGCTTGCATACTTAATTGATGCAACTGCTGCACCTGTTTGTATAATAGCACCTATTTCATCTTGGGCAGCGGCTGTAAGCGGATTTGCCGAAGGCTCGGGAATGAACGGATTTAAGCTTTTCATAAGCGCAATCCCGTATAATTTTTATGCGATTTTGACAATTGTTATGATGATTGCCATAACTTTAATGAAATTTGACTACGGCCCGATGAAAAAGCATGAACAAAATGCTGAAAAGGGCGACCTGTTCACACGCGGCAAGGAGTTGATTGAAGAAATCAAAGAAAGACAGGAAAATAAAAAGGGCAAAGTTATAGACCTCATTCTTCCTGTTGTAGTACTTATTATCGCTTGCGTAATTGGAATGATTTATTCAGGTGGGTTCTTTACAGCGGGCGAAGAAGGATATAGAAACTTCATAACCGCATTTTCAAATTCCGATGCATCGGTAGGCTTGGTTTACGGTTCATTTATTACGCTCATTTTGACAGTCATATTCTTTATGTTCAGAAGAGTTATGTCCTTTAAGGAATGTATGGAATGTATCCCCGAAGGTTTCAAGGCAATGGTTGCGCCGATTTTAATTCTGGTATGTGCATGGACTCTTAAAACAATGACAATGAGCCTTGGTGCGCAGGAATTTATAGACGGAATTGTAAGAAATTCCGCATCGTCCTTTATGAACCTGCTTCCTGCAATAATCTTCCTGATTGCAGTTGGTATGTCCTTTGCAACAGGAACATCTTGGGGAACTTTCGGAATTTTAATTCCCATTGTTATAGCAGTATTCGGATTTGATAAGGGCGATATAACAATTGTCGCAATTTCTGCCTGTATGGCAGGAGCTGTATGCGGCGACCACTGCTCGC
>DMLG01000065.1 GCA_003453455.1 Clostridiales bacterium | reverse complement strand
TTGCAGCGATATCTCTGATGAAATAGTAAGCCTCTTCCACCTTTTTAACGGTTTTCTGCAAATCTATGATATAGATACCGTTTCTTTCTGTGAAGATGTACTCCGCCATTTTAGGATTCCATCTTCTTGTCTGGTGTCCGAAATGAACACCTGCCTCTAAAAGTTGCTTCATAGCAATTACGTTAGACATTGTAAAATTCCTCCTTGTTTTTAATTTCCTCCAAAGCCTTCATTCTTTTGCAGAACCGCATGCGGCAACACCGCAAAAGTCAGACAATGTGTGTATTTTGGTTTTAACCAATGTCATACCCGAGTATTTTAACAAATTTTTCTCTTATTGTCAAGCTTTTTTTACAGGTTTTCTCAATTTTCCTTCTTCTAAACGCGTTTTTCTTCTGTTTAGTACCTCTTCGCTCTTAGGCTTGATATCACCTGACGCCATAAGCGCATTTTTGGTCATAACAGGTCCTAAAAGTTCGTATATTAAAACGGCAAAAAGCGCAATGTTGCGGATAAGTGAGCCTTCCTCTCCCATTTTTGAGGATACGACAGCGCACATTCCAAGCGCCACTCCTGCCTGAGGAAGCAGGGTTATACCCAAATATTTTTTAACCGTTTCATCACATTTTGATACTGCGCAGCTAACATATGCACCTATATATTTACCAAGTGAGCGTGAAATTATATACACTACTCCAATTAAAACTACGCTTATTTTTGCAAAAACAGAAAGTTCAAGTTCCGCTCCGCTGATTACGAAAAACAATGCGTTAATCGGTACAGTCCATTTGTCAGCGCGCTCCATAAGGTCAAAGGATACGGGACAGATATTGCAAAAGACCGTTCCCAGCATCATACAAACAAGAAGTGACGAAAAACCGATATGTATTCCGTATATGTCAAATTCTATCATAGAAAGCGAAACTGTTAAAAGCACCATACTGATAATCAGCGTTAGTCGGTTGCTGTTGGAGTTAAACAGTTTTTCAAGCTGTGTTAAAATGTAGCCCATAACCGCGCCTAAACCGAGCGATAACACAATCTCTATTAAAGGCTCCAAAATTATTGATACCGTGTCCACCTTTCCGCTTGAAAGAGCCTCGGCAATGCCAAAGGATACGGCAAAAACCACAAGTCCCACCGCGTCATCAAGCGCAACAACAGGAAGAAGTATATCGGTAAGCTTTCCCTTTGCTTTGTACTGCCTGACTACCATAAGCGTTGCAGCAGGCGCTGTTGCCGTTGCAATCGCACCCAAAATTATAGCAGACTGTATCGGAAGAATATCGCCTATCACAAAATGGAGCAAAATAAGCGCAACATCAACAAAAAGTGTTGCAAAAAGTGCCTGCACTATGCCTACAATCGTTGCCTGTCGTCCTGTTTCGCGCAGCTGTGAAAGTCGGAATTCGTTTCCTATTGCAAATGCGATAAATCCAAGTGCAACATCGCTTATAATTGAAAACTGCTCGACATTTTCATGGGAAATAAAACCAAGCCCGGGAATTTTTAAAAGCCCCAAAAAGTAGGGACCTACTAAAACGCCTGCCACAAGATATGCCGTAACAGCAGGAAGTTTTAAAGGCTTTACCACCCTCGTCATCATCATTCCCGCAATCATCGCAATACTTAGAGTTAATAATGTTGTCATTCTAACCGTCTCTTTTCAGTACAAAAATTTAGATAGAACAGCTTGCAATCAGTTCTATCTCATAAGTTCAAATGTTATTATATATCAATTATGCAAAGAGTGCAATAATTTTTTGTTATTTTTCCAGAATATTAAATATTTTTATATCACCCCTGCCTTTTGCATAGGAAAGCGTATCTGCGGATTTTCCCGTTTTTGAGTCTGTACAGCATATCATATGCGATGAACAATCGACCATATACCGTCCCCAGCTCTTTATTTCCCAGCCTTCGGGTGTTTGGCGGGAAATCGTGTCGCTGAGAAAAAAATCGTAATCTGTAAATATTGTTTCCTTTAAAAATTCCAGTTCTTTACCTATGTTTGGAAAAACAAGCCCAAGCTCAATATCGGGATAAATATGTCTTAATTCCTTTAACATAGGCATTGCAACGCCCTCTATCGGAGATTTTCTCATAAAACAAAATTTTCTTATTCCGTCATTTTGTATTAAATTCAAGATTATTTCCCTTATTTTTGCTCTTTTTTCATTATCGTATGATTTTACACTTCCGTCAAAACAACACATTTTATCCTTCATCTTACCAACCCTCCTAAAAAAATATTACTTTATTTGCATTTTAACATATTCTTGTTTATTTTACAACTATTTTGGTTTTATTTTATGATTTTTTGTTTGTAGATAACATCAAAATATTTGCGTATACTTTTATTGAGGTGTTAATATGAAAAATAAGAATTTTGATACTTGGCTTGCTATTGGATTAAATATTCTACACTACCGAAAAGAACAAGGTATGACGCAAATGCAACTTGCCGAAAAGGCAAATATGAGCAGTCAATATTTACAGCGTATTGAAACGGCGGCATCATCCTGCACACTTGATACGCTTATAGATATTGCCGAAGCACTTAATATCCCGCTTAAAAAGCTATTTGAATTCAGGGATTGAAAAAGGACTGCTATGCAGTCCTTTTGTGATTTTTATATTCTTGCAACACCGCTTTTTTTCGCAGCTTCTGCTACCGCCTTTGCGACCGCTTTTCCTACTCGCTCATCAAATGCCTTTGGAATTATATAGTTTTCCGAAAGCTCTTCCTCTGATACAAGACTTGCTATCGCATAGGAGGCTGCCATCTTCATTTCCTCGTTGATATCACTTGCGCGAACAGATAGTGCGCCCTTAAATATTCCCGGAAATGCAAGCACATTGTTGATTTGATTTGGAAAATCACTTCTGCCGGTTCCGACAACCTTTGCTCCTGCTTTTACTGCTAAATCCGGCATAATTTCAGGCGTAGGATTTGCCATAGGAAATACGATTGCGCCATCTGCCATAGCAGAAATCATTTCCTCCGATACAATATTTGGAGCAGAAACTCCGATAAACACATCTGCGCCCAACATTGCATCTTTTAGCGTTCCCTTTTTATGCTCTTTATTCGTAATTTTTGCAAGTTCTTTATGACTATCAGAAAGAGTCTCATCACCTTCGCAAATAATTCCAAATTTATCTACCATAGTGAGATTTTTAACACCCAATTTCATAAGGTGCATACCGATTGCCGTTCCTGCACTGCCTGCACCATTTATTACAACTTTTACATCTTCAATATCCTTTTTAACCACCTTTAAGGCATTCAAAAGTGCTGCAGCAACAACTATTGCAGTCCCGTGCTGGTCATCGTGGAAAACAGGTATATCGCATATTTCCTTTAATCGCCTTTCCACTTCAAAGCACCTGGGCGCTGCAATATCTTCAAGGTTTATTCCGCCAAAACTTCCTGAAAGAAGATAGATTGTCCGAACAAGCTCGTCAACATCTTGAGTTTTTATACACAGCGGAAATGCGTCAACATCCGCAAATTCCTTAAAAAGTGCACATTTCCCTTCCATTACGGGCATACCTGCCTC
>DMLG01000027.1 GCA_003453455.1 Clostridiales bacterium | reverse complement strand
AGAATCATTTTGTTCTATGTCGGCCGCAAAAGTGGAATAGGAAGCTTGTGAGCTTTGATTTCTTGCAAATGAACGCATAATTCGTTTTACTCTCTCCGGGTTTTTATTGATTCCGTCAGCACGGTTAATATCGGAGTTTACAACACTGTCATAATAATCAATTGCCTGGTCAAGTGCAATTTCGTCACGCATATCTATTGCTTGCGGCCAGCCTCCTCTGCAAACAAGAAATGCAAGACGGTCTAAGTCTATGTTCGATTTACCGTCAATATTTTCGGGTGATTTGAACAGATTTGCAAGACTGACTGCACCGTTAGAATCGCCTGACTCATATAGGCTCATTGGGCGCATAGTAAGCCAAGTAAATCTTCCTGTACCGGAATGTGTTATCTCCTTAGTGTCGGGAGGAACTGCAGAACCGGTAAGGATAAATTGTCCAAGCTCATCGCGGTGATCAACCTCAAAACGCACCGAATCCCATAGAGTTGGTGCTATTTGCCACTCGTCAATAAGTCTTGGAGTATTGCCTTCAAGAAGTCTTTTAGGGCTTATTGATGCCATTGTTATGTTTTGCTCTTTTTTTTCAGGCTCATCCATATACAAAACGCTTTTTGCAATTTGCTCGGCAGTTGTAGTTTTTCCACACCATTTTGGACCTTCAATTAAAACCGCTCCTTTGCCCTCTAATTTTCGTTTCAGTATGGAATCTGCAATTCTTGCTTTGTAGTTTTTCATTAAAATCTGCCTTTCAATAAACATAAGTATCAAATTTATTATTAACAAAACCATTATAATTATAGTAGAAGATAAATAGAATGTCAATATTTTTCGGTCATTTGGCTAAAATTTTTTCGGTCATTTGGCTGATTATAATTCGTTTATTATTCAAGGTAAGATTTTCAGACTTATAAAACAGGAATAAAAAAGTTTTCCACATATAAAAATAAAATATGAACCAAAAAATGTACGTCCCCAAATGGCCTTATTTCGATTTTTTCTGTTAGCATAATCGTCTTTTGTGAATTCAAAGGTATAACTTTTAAACGAAATGCAAGTTTAATACTGCCGTGCATTTAATAGCCGCAAGAGCATAAAAACAAATCCCCTGCAGAAACAATAAACTGCAAGGGATTTCTTTATACATATCTTTCAAGCTGTCTGCGCACCGTTATCCTGTCCTGCTTGTATTGTTCTTTTAAGTGATTGGCATAGCCTAAAAACGCTTCGCACATTGCAGGGTGTGAAAACGTAAAAGTTATTTGCGGCGGTAAGAGCCTTGTAACAGCAACAGAGCTTTCCGAAAAAATGATATTTGTATTTGCAAACGGATTTTCCGGCAGCGCATAAAATCTGTAATTGCTATGGCTTTCTGAAAGAGCGATAATGTTTTTGATATGCTCTTTGTATTCCTGCTCTGTGTATGTAAACGAACCGCTGCGCAAATCAATGGGTACTTTTCCGCCAAACAGCGTTTCATCATCTGCCGCCGTGATACATTCGTGAACAAAGCCTTTTTGGAGGGCATCTTCAAAGAGCTTAGTTTTATTTTTCCATTCCGACAGGATTTCATTTCTTGCGCTCCCGTCAAGTCCGTTTCGCTCTATCATAGAGTTTAACACTTTTTCCGGCATTGTTGCAAGGGACAGCGTATTGGAAATCGCCGTAACCTCTGTGCCGGCATAAACGCTTCCTTGGTCCTGCCCTCTATAAACCCAGACGAGCTGTTTTGACTTATCCAAGAGAGTATCATACTCATCTTTGTATGATTCAAGTATATTCTCATCGATATCATAACGGTATAGCCCCTTGCCTTCACGTCCGACTACGTGCGTTCCATCAATACAGGCATGACCGGGGCAAAGAAACATTGTATGCGAAAATTTGTTTTCGCCCTTATATGTAAAGTAAAAGGATTCTATCATTCCGGACATATAAAGCGGCAGCCAGCTATTGATTGCTTCTGTCATTTCATTGATATTTCGGTTGAGATTGTGAATGATACGAATTTTGATACCTCTTTTCACACATTCAAGCATAAGCACTGTCCATTTTAAGCGAAAACTTATATCACCAACCATCCAATCCATATTCTGATCGGAGTAAAGCCATAGCTCTTTTGCTTTGTTTTTTATTGCATTTCCCAAAAAGCGAATGACCGCACATCTTAACCCTTGCGTACCGTAATAAACGCTTTTCGTATCGGACACTATATCGTCCGGTGCCGCTTCGGCAAGGCTCGGCAAAGGAATTTTTGCATCCACCGAAAAAGAAGAAATATTCTCTAACAGTTTTTCAACAACCGCACTGCCTGTTTCTGTTTCAAAATCGCAAAGCCAGCATCGGAAGCGCTCAAAGCATTCCTCTTTGTCCTGAATTAAATTTCTCGGAATACCCGCTAATTTAATCAACTCGTCCATACGGTTAAGCTCCAAAACACGCGTGAACAAACGCTCGCAAATCTCATTTGTCAGCTTGGGATTTGATTTCGGTGTTCTGAGACCGTTTCGATAGCGGCTGATAGCGGAAGCGTCAATATGAAGCATTCTCGCCAAACGCATATTTGATAAGTCTGCAACACTCATTACGGCGTCAAGTTTTGTTCCGTAAGAACGGAATGACACGCTTTTATCCTTTTTCTTGGGCTTTGGTGCTTTCATCTTCACAGGCTGCTCCCTATAACCCTCATAAAGATATTGCAGAATATAGTGTTTTATCTCGTCAGGCGAGGGATTTTCGCTCGGACAGGAAACGGCCGACATCAGCTTTTTCATTTCGTTTTTATCGTCGGCAAATAAAAATATACCATCTATCAGCTTTACCGTAGAAATGCTTGACGGCTTCGGTATGCGGCTGCCGCTTTTAATACGGCTGATACCGGAACGGTCAACGCCGGCAAAGAAAGCAATATCTTTATTGGAAGCGCCGAGCAATTCAAACAGTTCATTTAATCTTTGCGAAAATATGATAAATCACCTCGCTTACTTTATTCTGAAATTATTGTATCATAAAAAAATATATATTTCAACCTGTGCAAAGAAAAATTGGCATTGAAAAATATTTTTGCACAATTGAAAGAGGGATATAGTTTATAGTAAAATATAAACAAAACAATGTAGGAGGGACGTGCATGGAAAACGAATTTGAAGGCACAAGTCTAAAGGGCTTTTCACGCAGGGCGCAGAACGAGGATTTTATTGATGCAATGCGGAGTCAGATAAAAAAGAATTTCAAATATGCAATCATATCAATTCCTATTATCTTTATTGTGATAATTGCGATTGTTGCCGTAATTTCCGCAAAGCAGGGAGATAAAGGAAACACACTTTTCCTCACCGCAGCATTTTTGTTTTTGGTTTTCGTCGGAATTGCCACAGGTACATTTGTGTCGCTCATAAAAAATCTCGGCAGACTGAAAAAAGACAGCATAGACGGTGTGATTTTAAAAACCAGAAAATGGGAAACTGTTTCGGACGAAAAACATACGAGCCATACAAAGTGCTATATCATTATTAAATCGGACGAAGGCAAAAAAATTAAAATAAAGGATAAAAGCGCACTCACATTTTATCCGCATGTCAGCGAGGGAGATCGGGTGCGTTTCCACCCCGGCTATACGTTTCCGATTGAACTTTACGACAAATCAAAGGGAAACATCTGTGTTTTTTGCGGAAATGTAACGAATACTGAGGCGGACAAATGCAGTCGCTGTAAAAACCCCATGTTAATATAAAATGCAAAGGACGAATTTCACAGGAGGTAACACAATGAAAAAAAGATTTTTTAGTATGCTCATAGCGGTATCAATGATTATGAGTATCCTGCCTGTATATGTTGTTCAGGCAGAACATTGTCCCGGAAATTACGAGGTGTTGTTTTCCACTTTTAATTACGGTGCTACAAACAACGGTCCATCAGAGGATGTGGTGGTAAGTTTTAATGAGGCAAAAATGGTAAAGGTCATCACCACCTATCATTGGAATAACGGCTACGGCAAGACGCCCGGCTCTGTTTCGATTTACAAGGACGGCAATTTGGACGGAACATGGACTGCGACAGCCAGAGGCGGCTCAGGCGCTTCGAATGTAAACTGGGATGTGTTCCCCGACTATGTCATGGAGCCGGGCCACACTTATAAAATTGTGGATTCCGACATAGCTTCATGGAGCTGTAATGAAAGCTCCGGATATCGCGGTTTCGTGGAAATCTGCGGCTATGCTGCAGAAGGAGGCACAACACCCGATCCTATCGAAGATGCCAAAGCAAAGGCTTTGGAAGAGTCGGGACTTTATGCCATAAACATCACCGATGCGGGTGCGGCACAAATTGACACATGGGCAAGCACAGGTCACGGCAAGGGTAGCGTAATGTTCCCTGTTATGAGCCTTACGCCGATGGATTGGGAGGAGCCACTCGGATATTTCTTCCGTGCAACAGGCGAACCGACCTTACATAAATTGACTGTTTACGGAAGTAAGCATATTGATGAAAGTGATATTACGCTTGCCGGAGTGCGTTCGACAGGTGTCTTTCAAGAGACGGTGTACGGCGAGGGCGAAGAAACGCTTTATGCTTACACCGTACCGTTTATGACACATACGGAGGATTTTACTATTTCTGTTAAAGTAGACGGTCAAACCGCCCTTGATATCCCCTGTACGCATATCCCGCCTGAGGCACCGCATCCGTATGTCACCAATCTGTACCCGGAGGACTATACGGAAAACAAAGACGGGTATCTTGAGTCATTTACCGTGAAAATCGGCGGATTTTCTCTGCCTGCAGATAAATCATCATATAAGTTTCAGCGCAATATAGACACAGAGCCGTATTATAATACGGATTTTGCAGAGTGTAGTGCAATTTCGGCAAAAGACGAGTACGGAGAGTTTACACTGACATTTACGCTCAAGGAAAACCTTGGGATTTATGATTTGCAGTGGCTTGACCTTTTAATAAATGACAGCACGGCTTGGTTTTTATCGAAAGCAGACCACTTGACCGCAAATTATAATGGCGTTTATAACTATAATGGGCAGGAGCAGGGTTCAAACGCAAGGATTGCCTCTCCGTATGCGGCGGCAAACAGGGCTGAATCCACAGTAAAATCGCCTAAATTCAGCGTTCCTGAAGAAGCAGATGAGACCCCCGTTAATATTGGCATTACTCCCAATGACTATGAGGGCGGAAAGATTTGTTACAGTACGGACGGCGGCAGTACATGGAGTAAATGGGCAAATATCGGCTCATCGATTTCGGTTCCGCTTTCAAACGGTAACGGAGACTATAATATTATTTTCAAATACAAAAAAGACGGACTTGAAGAAAAACAGTCAAATACTTATACTGTAACGCTTGCAGTACCCGACAAAGAGCCGGAAGTTGTTCCGAAAGTTACTCTCCCGACAGTTACCACCAAGCAGAACATTCAAGCGACAATTGCCGCCGGCAGTTATTTGGGCGGCAAGTATGCCTATACCACCGACGGCTGGAAAACATCTACGGACTATATGCCTGTATCTTCCAAAGTCAATGTAACCCTTCCCGACGAATACGGGGTATATTCCGTTGCATTTGTATTTGTTAAAGAAGGCTACATCAGCTATAAAACCGAAGAAATCGCCGTTGATTACAATGACGGTATGGCAGCCGCTCCGACTTCGGGAGGTATTATTGATGTTTCAAGCGGAAAGGAAGTCTCGAAAAAGGGAGATTCCTATATAATTTCGGGTGATAAAGAAAGCGTATACCGCATTTATGCTATTGCGCCCGAGGGACAAGCTCTTGAAGCAATTTTCAAAAATGCAGACGGCACAGAGGCAGTCACAAAAACACTTTCCTTCAATTCGGGAAGAAAGCAGTATGAAGCAGAAATTACCCGTGAGGATATGAAAAATGCGGCAAGCGTGGATTTGCGCGTAAAGGCGACAGGAGGCGGCCTTGCCGGACACGAGCTTACACTTAAACTCAAATTTGTAGAAAAAGCCTTTATCAAAGCGCTTTATGCCCCGACTGTTCACTATGATGTCAAAAAGGACAACAACGGGACATATTATGCATTAAAACCGGGCGCAGTCATTAGCGGTGCTTTTGAGAGTGCGGCAGGAGAAGACAGAACGCACGGGATGACGCTTACCTATCTGACCGCAAGCGGTGAAAGCAAAACCGTGACCGCAAATGCAGAGGGCGATAAAAACGGTCAGTATTATGCTTCCGTAACTTTGCCGGAGGACACGGCGAGCCTCAAACAAATAAGCTATGAGCTTTTGAGCGAGGGAAAAGTTGAGAGCAGCGCAACATACAATGTCGAAAACTATCGTGTTGAGGCAAATACGAATATTACCGGCATTGGCGAGAACTATATCGGTACAACCTTTACGCTCAAAGGTGCGGACACAAATAAAGTGATCGTACTTACCGAAAAGAATTACAGCAGCATTCCGCTTGGCGATATTAAAACAGGCGAATATACCTATGAAATTTCCGGCACGTCTGGGCATATAGTTGGGGGAACGGTTTCTGTCACAAGGGACAGCGATATCGCACTTTCGGATTTGCCTGCACTTGGCAGCGTTACAGCCCAAACAACAGGCTTTGTCAGCGAAAACAGCGGAAAAGAAGTAAATCCTAAAGCAACTGTTGTTCTTAATATCAAAACGCCCGACGGCAAAGAGATTAAGGTGCGCGGTGTTGCAGGCGAAAAAATGGAGCAAATTCCTGTTGGCTCAACAGGAAAAGCGGAGCTTTCGTATGATGAGCAGTCGTATGATGAAATACAGAACCTTACAGGCGGGGTGCAGAATATAACCGTAAGCGGTGACGAGAGCATTACGGCAGAGTATAAACCGTTTACCTACCGCACGATAAGGGGCAGCGTTTGGGGAATAAAGACATATCCAAGCGGATTTGTATCAACATTTGTTCCGGGCGGTGCAAAGGTGGTTGTAACACAGGAAATAAATCGCGGCGGAAAAACTGAAATCTATACACAAACTGCTACTGTTGACAATCTTTCAACAACCGGAAACAGAGGCAGATGGTCGGTAAGATGTTATGATAATATTCCGGCAAAGATTGAAGCAAAGGCGTTTACCTGGGGAACAGAGACAAGAACTGTTACGGAAAACGGAAATGTCAACTTAGGTCAGATTACAATGACATACGGAGCAGAAATGATTGTCAAATTGGAAGCAAAGGTTGAGACACCTGCTTCTGTTAAGGCTGACGGTTCAAACTATTTCGGTGAGAACGATTCCGTACAGTCTTCTGTTGACAGCTCGTTTATCAATGTTGATCGCATTGACGCAGGCGGAAAAACATATTATAGAAGCAGCGGTGCATATGAGGTAGAAACAGTAAACGGACAAGCATACTTAAAAATAAAGGAAGGCATAGTTGTCGGCAATGAGAGTATAGGTGTTCATGCATATGGTTCTTCCGATTACGGAAATATGACGCTGTCGCTTGGAGCGTGGGGACAGGATGTAAGCGTAGTGGAGGATAAAGAAACAGGCAATCCGGTTGCGAGATTTACCGCTATCAATTACGGCGGTGAGCTGCGCGCAACTGTTGTTGATAATGCAAAATCGGGTATGACAGGCTTTCTTGTCCTGTTTGATTCGGACACGATGTGTACCTACGCCAAGGGTACAGGCATATTGAGTGTTGCATATCCTCAATATATGACAAATGCGGAAAAAACCGTTGTCTCCTTAATGGTACGGGACGAAGATGCAGACGCTATGACTGAAATATTGAATACCAACTGTAAGGCTATTTATGACACAATTCCCAATGGGGATTTGCAACACGATGCGTACTATAGGTTAAGGGATTATGATAGGAAGCTCCCGTATGTGAAAATGGGACTTCCGCAAAATCGTATTGTATATCTGGATACTTTAATTCCAACGCAGAACATAGGCACAGAGTTCTTGCCGCCGTACCGATTTACATATCATTTTGAGTTAAGTGATAATCCGGGAAAGGTGTGGCTTGTAGGTACGCTTGAAAAGCGTTTCCCCGAACAGATAGATAAAGATCCTCTGCGTTCGTTTGAAATATTTGTGCCGCAGGGTGATGATTTCTGGACTGCAAACGAGAATGATTTGGTTGCAAGCTCCAATTTCTACGCTGACGGAAGGCTTATTTCACCGCCGAATGTATGGCGCAAGGATTCGGTAACAAAATCATCAATCGTTGCCGAAATTCCTCTTGGAAGCGGTAATATTGCCGCATGTAATGTAGTACTAAAATATGGCGGTCAATGGAACGGTCTTGACTCAACAGAGCAGAAATTTACATGTATCGAGCATATACCGATGTTCACTATTGTAAATCCCGGCGATGTATATATTGCAGATCAATTAAAGTCGCAGGGGCTTGGTAATAAATCCGCTGAAATTCAGGCGGGCTGGAAGCTTAATCTTGCGATGCGTATTTTCAGCACGGATGATGACGATGAAAATATTATCACGCTTTACGATAACGGAACAGAAATTAAGAGATTCAATGTTTCAAAGGACAAGTATGTGTATAATGATACGGGCGAGTCGATAATTCTCGGCGGAAGCCTCCAAAAAATACCTGTATCGCTTACCGATAATTTGCATGCAGGCGTTCATGTTTTGTGGGCAGAACGCACATATCACGGCGAGATTATGCAAACCGAGCCTATAGTATTCTCTCTTGTTGAAGGTGCGGAGCATAACGAGATATATATTTCAGAGCTTAATTGGACGCATTGGAATAGCCGCATCCCCGGTCAGCCGGACAAGATGTATTTTGAAAACCTTTCCGATATTGCAGGTGCAAATATCTGGGTATGGCCGGGCAAACGCCATCAGATGAGCTTTAAGGTGAACAATGCCACATCGAAGGAATTAGAGGGCGTTACGGTTGCGTATCAAACTCTGGAGGCAAAAACTGTGCAGATTCCGGCAGGTGCGACATCGGCAACCTTTGACGGACTTACAAGCTTATCGTCAGGCTATCAATCTGTAACAAAACGGATTGAATGTAGGCTGATAAGCGAAAACCGCAATTCAAATTACAGTATATGGGGATTTGACGATGCGGACATGGGCTATTTGCAGGGCTTTGAGTTCGAATTCCAGTATAATGCCGCAATTAAGAAGGAAGTTGCGTCCATGACACTTTCCGAGATGGAGGATCTGGAAACAGACTCGTTTTATAGGGCACACAGCCTTGGCGATGTACCCGACCTTGACAGTATGGCAGAGACAATCAGCGAAATGACAGATGATGAAGTCGTGCAGGCAAATAAGGGCTTCTCAAATACAGCGGAAACCCTACCCGAATTGAATTTCAGCGTAAAGGAAAACACCGGCAAGAAATTCAGGATGGAATTAGAAAATCCCACCGATAAGATTTCCGAATTTACTGTCACTATGCAGGAAAACGGCACAGCACAGCTTCCTGATGTCTGGTCGCTTATGGATACCGAAAGAGAATACGGAAATCAAAACCCGGATGAAGAGGGCTGGGAAGTTACCTGGGCGGAGTTCGACACCGAACAGGGCGAGGTGCTGATCCGCATGGCATATTATGAGGGCGATGACGAAAACGGCAAGGGTGCAATCCTGACACATAACACCTACTATTTGCCTGATGAAGTGACCGACACCATAATCGGCGGTTCAAGCTCGTCCGAAGGCGGCAGTACAAGCATTGGCACAGGCGGCGAAATAGGTGGAGGTACAGGCGGAACGGCTGTTATTTCACCGACATCACCAACTCTTAATGACTTGACGCAGAATTGGCAAAGCGGCACCAATGACGATCATTGGACAAAGACGGTATATGACTATTCAAGCTTTATTTACAGCGTGGGAGATATAGGCTACCGGGCAGTAAAGGACTTCCTCTGGTTTGGTAATCAGATATCGTTGAATCCTAACGATTGGTCACCTACTCCCGATCTTTATAAGATTTATAATTGGGATGAAACAAGTAAGTTTGCAAAAGGTGCAGATGTGACCTTTAAGGTACTTGGCGTTGCAGATACGGTAATCACGTGGGCAAAAGGTCCTTCAGGAAATGACCCCAACACCTTAAGACAGCTTTTGTCTATGGTTCAGGACGAGAAAGCCCGCAAGAGCTTGGAATGGCAGATAAAAGATTATGAGGAGCTTCGCAAATCTATTTACGCATCGGAGGGTACTTACAGTACATTTAACACAGCAGTCGGATTTATACCGGGAGGTATTGTAGCAAAGGTGGGCTTGTTTATTGGCGGATTGGTAAATTCTTACCTCACAAATGATGCAAAAAGCAATAATAATCAGGTGTATAACTCCACCCTGCACGATATTCAGCTTCAGCTAAAGATAGAAAAACGCAGAGCGGAAATAAAGGCGGCTAAATCATATGATGAGGCACAGCAGTGGCTACACGACCGTATGGATCATTTCTACGGAAAAGGAAAGTGGAGTCAGCACGCACTGCAAGAAGAGCTTAAATATTGGGTTCTTGTCAGGTTTCCGGACGGAACGGTTAAATATGTATGGCACGAAAAAGTACCGAATTTCAGCGTGTATCTTGATCCGTCGGGCTATGTCTTTGAAGGCTCGGAGGATAACAGGATTGATGATGTAAAAGCAACGCTTTATTACAGTGATACCGAGGACGGTAACTATTCGGTATGGACAGACCCCTCCGGCGAACAGTATAATCCGCAGTACACCAGTGATGAGGGCAGATACAGTTGGATGGTACCTACGGGATGGTGGAAGGTTCTCTATGAAAAAGAGGGCTATCTGCCGTCATTAACAAATCCGATGGCAGTTCCGCCGATTCATACGGCGGTTAATATCGGACTTCTCTCAAATGAAGCACCGAAGGCCGCAATCAGTGCAGATAACGGAAAAATGACGGTCTTATTCTCTAAGTATATGCAGCTTGAATCGCTTATCCGATTGTTTGAAGATGAAACTTATGCAGGCAAGGAATTTGACGCTTCGGCATTTACGATTCAGTTCTATGATAAGAACGGAGTTGCGATACCCGGTACAGTGACATTCCCTGATAAGATTGCAAACACGGGTTATCTCGGTTCGGCTTACAGCCGTGAGGTAATAGATTCGGATTGGTTTGTACGCACGGCAATCTTTACACCGGAGGATAAAACGGTTGATCTTTCAAGTGCGACATGGGTATTTGCTGACGGAATAAAGAGCTATTCCGGAGTTGAACTGGATAAGAACGGAAGTCCCGAAAACCTTTACCTTATTTCCTTAAATGCCGGTGAAGGTACTTTAAGCATACCGTCCCTGATTACAAGTAGCAACGGAAGTCTTTCCAAGCTTCCGTCTCCTGTTCGTGAGGGCTACACCTTTGACGGTTGGTATACATCCCAAACGGGCGGAACAAAGGTTACGACTGATACCGTATTCGATTCAAACACAACCCTTTATGCGCATTGGGCAAAGGAAAGCACGGATAGCGGTGATTCGGGCAAAACGCATGGCGGCGGTGGCGGCGGAATATCCAAATATGAAGTGACCGCTGTAAAAGCAGACAACGGCTCTGTTTCGCTCAGCCCGACAAATGCAGCAAAAGGCAGCACCGTTACAATTACTGTATCACCTGATGAAGGCTACAGACTTGCCGGTCTTACTGTAACAGACCAAAACGGAAAAGAAATCGCAATCACCGAAAAGGACGGAAAATATACATTCATCATGCCCACAGGGAAAGCGACGGTTACTCCTGTATTTGAAAAAGCAGATGGAGCAGTAAAGAATCCGTTTGTCGATGTGAAGAACAGTGATTATTTCTATGATGCGGTTCTTTGGGCTGTAAACGGAAACATCACAAAAGGAACATCGGATACCACCTTCAGCCCGAATGAGTCCTGCACACGCGCACAGACAGTTACTTTCCTTTGGCGTGCGGCAGGTTCACCGGAGCCGAAAAAGACAAAAAATCCGTTTACTGACATAAACGAAGATGATTATTACTATAAAGCTGTACTTTGGGCATATCAAAACGGCATCACAAGCGGCACTACAAACAGTACATTTAGCCCGGAGGAGAGTGTAACACGTGCACAAACGGTTACTTTCCTCTATCGTCTTGAGGGAGAAAAGACTGAAAGCAAAACGCCGCTTACCGACATTTCAAACGACGATTACTATTACGATTCTGTGCTTTGGGCATATGAAAACGGTATTACAAGCGGCACAACTGACACTACTTTTAGTCCAAATAATGATTGTTTAAGGGCGCAGATTATAACATTCCTTCACCGCTGTTATAACTAAACAAAAACATAAGGAGCTTGTAAAAATGCAAGCTCCTTATGTTTTTTACTATAACCTTTTTTGTATCAGTATATACTTTTATAACTTTTCTACATATTTTAAGGGTATATCCATAGGCTGGGTTGATAATCTGTTCGTGTTATTGAATAAAAACACGAAATATGGGTTTATTTTAATAAAAACACTTGACAACCACAACATATAGTGGTATTATCTAATTGTTAGATGACTTTGTGCGTGGGGTTCCCAAGGCAAATGTAATTTGCCTTAGCATACCAGATGTCGTGTTTGTAATTAAAGTTAGTGGGAGTATTATGCCCTTTGGGTATATTCTCACTAACTTTTTATATATTTTTCAAAAATGACCGTGATTTTTAACTCCACGTATTGCACACCGCAGTTTTATGCGGTAAAATGGAGCCGTATAAAACTTAAAAAGCTTTTAAGCTTTAAGAAGTTTGATGGTAAGTAGTTATTTTGGTAAGTAGTTTTAACGGTTTAAAGGAGATTGTTCAAAGGGACGAGTCTGCCCTTAGCCGTTCGGTATTTAATGGGGAGTGAAATCAAACAGGGGAAAAAGGAGCGTTGCACTTTTTCATAAAATTATGAATGGGAAATAAATCAAATCTGAATAGTGGTAATGCAGAAAAGAATGTTGAAACCCGAACATTCTTTTTTGTTTA
>DMLG01000061.1 GCA_003453455.1 Clostridiales bacterium | reverse complement strand
ACCTCCGTTGCATCATTTACAGCTTTAAAAGCATTCAGTACAAGCTCATAAATTTCCTGAGGAGAACGGTTATTTTTGAGAATAAGATAAAAACCCGTAAGACACCCCATGGGTCCCCAATAGATAATCTCGTCTTTCCAATCGGGGTCATTTCTAAGGGTTGTAGCTATGATGTGTTCAAGAGAATGCATCGCTGCAACATCAATTACCGGCTCCCTATTAGGTCTTTTAAGCCGTATATCGTATGTAGTTATCACATTTTTTCCTATCCTGTCTTCACGGCTAATAAAAATACCTGGAACAATAGCCATATGATCAACAGAAAAACTTTGTATCAATTCCATTATACACTCCTTTATATTTTTCCATTCGTGAATTTAGTTGAATTAACTGAATAGCTTAGATATTCAATTATTTACCCGTTTTCTATTATCCTCCTGCCATAATCACTTGTTCTATTCACCTTTGTCTCACAGTATGCACAGCGATATTCCCCTTTTTGCCTGTCAGACAGGACAAATATATGCTCTATTTCCTGTTCGCAAGAGGTTATACAGCGCGGATTCTTGCATTTTAAAATGCCCTTTAACTTTTCGGGTAGTTCTAATGTCTTTTTTTCCGTGATTTTTCCGCCTTTTATGATATTTACCGTAGCTTTGGGGTCTACAAAACCGAGAATTTCAGTATTTATATCATATTCATTGTCAATCTTTATTATATCTTTTTTAAGCATCTTCTTGCTTGCGACATTTTTTATAAGCGCAACGGGACAATCCAAATTTTCAAGTCCCAAAAGATGATATATCTCAAGCGATTTTCCTGCTGTAATATGGTCGATTACAATTCCGTTTTTGATTGAGTCTATATTCATATTTCCGCCTCCTTCAAAAGCTTTAAAATAAGCGCCATTCTCATATACTTTCCATTTATCACCTGCTTAAAATAACAGGCACGCGGGTCGTCATCAATCGCCCTGCTTATTTCGTTTACCCTCGGCAACGGGTGCATAACCGAAAGGTCACGCTTTGCATTTTCCAGCTTTTCGGGAGTTAAAATATAACTGTCTTTCAGTCTTATATAGTCCTCTTCATTAAAAAACCTCTCCCTTTGCACTCTTGTCATATAAAGTATGTCAAGTTCGGAAATGACTTCGGAAAGGTCGGAAGTCTGGACATATTCCATACCCTTTTTCTTCAACACATTTTCCTTTATGTAGCTGGGAAGCTTTAATTCAGCAGGGGATATTAAAACAACCTTTATATTTTCATATCTTGATACTGCTGAAATCAAAGAGTGTACCGTTCTTCCGAATTTTAAATCTCCGCAAAAACCTATTGTAAGGTTATCGAGTCTTCCCTTTTCGCGCTTTATCGTAAACAGATCGGCAAGCGTCTGAGTGGGATGGTTATGTCCGCCGTCTCCCGCGTTTATTACAGGAACAGCTGCACTTTTTGCAGCAACAAGCGGAGCACCCTCTTTTGAATGACGCATAGCAATAATATCAGCGTAGCACGAAACTGTTTTTGCCGTATCTGCAATACTCTCACCCTTTGCCGCAGAGGAAGAATTTGCCTCTGAAAAGCCCAGAACGCTTCCGCCCAGTTCCAGCATAGCCGCCTCAAAACTCAGCCTCGTTCTTGTGGAAGGCTCGTAAAACAGCGTTGCCAGTTTTTTATACTTACAGGCTTCGCGATAAGCGTCAGGAGTTTCAATTATATCAGCTGCCGTGCACATCAAATCCTCAATTTCTTCTTTTGAAAAGTCAAGAATATTTATAAGCGACCTCATTTATTGCCTCCAATCCAGCTTTCATCAGACGGGTTATCTCTAAAGGATATAAGTCTTTTTATGTCCGATTCTTTAATATACCCCTCTTTTGCAGCAATCTCTGCAACACAGTCAAAATCGGTTAGTGATACATTTTTCACTCCCGCCGCATTTAGTTTTTTAATTCCCTTAGCCATATTATACGTAAAAATTGATACGATACCCAAAACCTCCGCGCCAGCTTCCCTTAAAACATTTACAACATCAATGGCACTGCTTCCTGTCGAAATAAGATCCTCAACAACTACCGTCTTTGCTCCTTTTTTCAGCTCGCCCTCTATCTGGTTTTTTCTGCCGTGATCCTTTGAGCCTGAACGCACATATCCCATGGGCAAGCCAAGAATATGGCCTGTTATTGCAGCGTGTGCTATTCCTGCGGTAGATGTGCCCATTAGCACCTCACAGTCAGGATAATTCATTTTTATAAGCTCCGCAAGTCCATTTTCAATATCATTCCGGACCTCTGGTGCTGTGAGAGTCAGACGGTTATCGCAGTAAACAGGACTTTTGATTCCGCTTGCCCAGATAAACGGCTCATCGGGTCTGAAAAAAACAGCCTTGATTTTTAATAAATCTTTTGCGATTTTTTTGTTCATTTCTTACCTCCTAATCAACAAATTCTTCTATGCAGCGGTTATATGCAAAAACGGGGTTTTCTGCTTCCGTTATCGGGCGTCCGACAACAATGTAGTCAGAACTCGCTTTTTTTGCCTCACATGGTGTCATAATCCGTTTCTGGTCACCCGCCTGATTATCTGCAAAGCGTATGCCGGGAGTTATGGTTAAAAAGTCGTTTCCCAGCAAATTATGTACCTTTTCAGTTTCCCAAGGCGAGCAAACAATGCCGTCAAGCCCTGCGCATTTTGCATTTTTTGCATAATGCATCACCACTTCATCGATAGGCGCATTTATCAAAAGATCAGATTTCATAGTTTCCTCATCTGTTGATGTAAGCTGTGTAACAGCTGTCAAAAGAGGCCTTGTTCCGTCAGGCCTTGTAAGCCCTGAGAGAGCTGCCTCCATCATCTTTACCGTACCTAATGCGTGAACATTTAATATATCAACATCTAATCTTGAAAGTACACTCATAGCCTTTTTGACTGTGTTTGGAATATCATGAAGCTTTAAATCAAGGAAAATCTTATGTCCCCTTTTCTTTATTTCCCTGACT
>DMLG01000049.1 GCA_003453455.1 Clostridiales bacterium | reverse complement strand
CACAATCATAATAGCACAGAAAAAAATTTTTGTCAATAGTTTTTTGTACCAATATTTGCTTGAAAAAATGCAAGTTATGTTGTAAAATGTAATTATAAGAAAAATAACAAAGGAAAATGTAATGAAACCGATTTTAAGCTCAGTATTCAGTTTTTTTGAAAACACAAAAGAGGGTGCTCATCACATAGAAAAAATAGAGCTTTCAAAGCAGCATAAAACTATGCGGCTTGTTTTGTGTGAAAAAATTTCGGAAGACGAGGAGAATTTTATCAAAAAAATCATTGAGGAAAAAATAGAAGGAATAAGCGTCTCTGTTACGGCAGTTGAGGCGGAAAAGGCGGAAAGTATTAAGCCAGAGAAAATATACGAACCGATTAATGAAATAAATAGGCCTATAAAAAAAGCACCGCCTGCGGAACTCGGGAAGGCGCATACGGACGGCATAATAGTAGGGCAGGAAATACGCTCAAATCTTATACCGATTTCCGATATTTCAGAAAGTCCGAATGTAATTTGCTTTTCGGGAACGGTCTTTGAAACCGATATAAGAAATATCAAGCGCAAAAAAGATGGTAAGGAAATGTGGATTGTAATGCTTGATGTGACTGATTTTAACGATTCCATAACTGTAAAAATGTTCATAGCTGAAAAGGATACGGAAAAGTATGAAAATATCCAAAAAGCCTTTTCCAAGGTGAACAAAAATGTGGAAAAATCGGGCTTAAAAGCAGGAGTCAGAGTAGTTGTACGAGGTGTTGCAAAGTATGATGATTTTGCGCATGAAGTAGTGGTGAATGCTCGGGATATAAACTATGCTGAGCCTGATGAGCAAAAGACAGATAATGCGCCCGAAAAGAGAGTGGAGCTGCATCTTCATACGCAGATGTCGCAAATGGATGCCGTATCCTCGGCGCAAAGCTTGATAGACAGGGCAGTATCATGGGGGCACACGGCAATTGCTATAACTGACCACGGCGTGGTGCAATCATATCCCGATGCGCTGAAAGCCTCAGATGATAACAAAAAAATAAAGATAATATACGGCATAGAAGGGTATATGGTTGACGATACCGCAAAAATAACGAGCGGAAGTACGCAAGAACAGCTTTCGGGGAAGTTTGTCGTTTTTGATTTGGAAACTACGGGGCTTTCAAAAGATAAAGATAAAATAACCGAAATAGGAGCAGTAAAAATAGAAAACGGAAAAATTACTGATCATTTTTCAACTTTTGTAAATCCCGAAAGACCAATTCCTCAAAAGATCGTTGAACTCACATCAATTACTGATGAAATGGTTGCAGATGCACCTAAAATAGAGGAAATTCTGCCAAAATTTATGGAATTCTGTAAGGGTTCGGTACTTGTTGCGCACAATGCTGAATTTGATACAGGATTTATAAAAAAGGCGGCGGGGGACTGCGGACTCAGCTATGACTTTGCACACTTAGATACGCTTATGCTTGCGCGCGGACTTTATCCCGAGCTTGGAAATCACAGGCTTTCTACCCTGAACAAGCACTTAAAAGTAACGCTCTTGCATCACCACCGAGCAGTAGATGATGCAAAGGCGACGGCGGAGATTTTTATAAAGATGATGCAGGAGCTTAAAGAAAGAGGGATTTTAAATATATCCGAGCTTAACCAAAAATTTGATATACGCACTCTTTCAAAACGGAATCCTGCAAATCATATAATTTTACTTGCCAAAAATCTGCAAGGAATACGCAATATTTATGAGATGGTGTCGGAATCACATCTTAAATACTTTTACAGAACGCCAAGAATTCCCAAAAGCCTCATTGAGGAAAAGCGCGAAGGTCTTATAATAGGCTCAGCCTGCGAGGCAGGCGAGCTGTTCCGTGCTGTGGTGAATGAAAAATCGGATGCGGAAATAGAGAAAATAGCAGAGTTTTATGACTATTTAGAGATACAGCCGATAGGAAATAATGCGTATATGAAGCGTTCGGATGAATTTCCGAATGTTACCGATGATGAGGATTTGCAAAATCTTAACAAAAAAATTGTATCACTTGGCGAAAAATTACAAAAACCCGTTGTTGCCACCTGTGATGTGCATTTTTTAGACCCTGAGGGTGCAGATTACAGGAAAATTTTAATGCATTACAAGGGCTTTTCTGACGCAGATAATCAGGCGCCGCTTTATTTTCGCACGACGGAGGAAATGCTTTCGGAGTTCTCCTACTTAGGGGAAGAAAAGGCGTATGAGGTGGTCGTTACAAATACAAACAAAATTGCCGATATGGTAGAGGCCGTGCGCCCTATACCGACAAAGAAATGTCCGCCCGAAATAAGCGGTGCAAATGAGGGTATAATAAACGATTCAAGAAGAAAGGCGGAAGAAATATACGGAAATCCACTGCCTGAAATTGTTTCCGAGAGGCTTGAAAGGGAGCTTAATTCTATTGTAGGAAATGGTTTTGCGGTTATGTATAAAATTGCGCAAGAGCTTGTGCGAAAGTCTAATGAGGACGGATATTTGGTAGGTT
>DMLG01000075.1 GCA_003453455.1 Clostridiales bacterium | reverse complement strand
ATCACCACCATCACCATTCTGGCGATAGTGAGCATCATCACCATCATCATCACCATCATCCAAAAAATGCAACAAGCAAGCAGCGTAAAAAACGCCGCAAATTCCGAGGTATAAAAAGCACCTTTAAATCTTTCTTCTTAAAGCATTCGCCTAAGAACGAAAAAAAGGAAACTGAAAAGCAAAAGCTAATAAAAAGGGCACTCTTTTTATTACTCATAATTTGTATATTTTTTACATCCTTCTATTTTCTTCTCATAAATAATATTGAAGGCTCCGGCATATCAAGCGCAAGAAAAACCTCCTCAGAGGCAGACCTGTTACGGCGTCAGCTTGTACAGTCACAAAATGAAGTAAAGGCATTAAAAGATGAGCTTGCCGCATATAAAGCAGCATTTGGCGAACTTGACACTAATGAATAGGGATAAAAATACAAAAGTTTAAGGCTTTTGTATTTTTTTTGTAAAAAGGTATTGACAGAACTGTATTTTTAGTGTACTATATGTAATAGCACAGTTAGTACACAAGGAGGTGATATAATGATAACCCTTGATTTCCGCGATTCAAGACCCGTATATGAGCAAATATGCGAAAAAATAAAAAATCTGATTGTAAGCGGTATAATAAAATCCGGTGACAAAATAATGTCAGTTCGCGATATGGCGGCAGCTCTTACCATTAACCCGAACACGATTGTAAAAGCATATAAGCAGTTGGAGCAGGAAGGATATATATATTCTGTTCAAGGACGCGGATATTTTGTTGCAGAAAAAAGCTTTGCAAGGTCTAATACAAAAATTGAGGCTCTTACCGAAAACACTAAAACTGCTTTAAAGGAATTATGCTTTTTAGGCGTAAAGAAAGAAGAGATTTCAAAAATCATTGAAGATATATGGAAAGGAAGAGATATATGATTACGGGACTAAGTATAACAAAAAAATTTGATGGCATCTTAGCTCTATCTAATATGGATATACATATTAAAAAAGGCTCGGTTTACGGGCTTGTAGGCCCTAACGGCGCAGGAAAAACCACCTTTATAAAAGCACTGATGAGCATTTATAAGTTAGATGGCGGAACAATTTATATTGATAAAGAAGAGAATATTTCTGACGAAAATTTAAAACAGAGGATAGTTTATATAAGTGATGACCTGTATTTTTACCCGGGATATTCAATAAAGCAAACGGCAGATTTTTACGCTTCTGTTTACGAAAATTGGGACAATAACACATTTTTAAAGCTGCAAGATATTTTTAAAATTGATATAAACCGAAAGGTCAGAAAGCTTTCAAAGGGTATGAAAAAGCAGGTTGCATTTATGATGGGTATATCGGCAAAGCCCGATATAATGGTTTTGGACGAGCCTGTTGACGGGCTTGACCCCGTTATGCGCAGAAACATTATGAATGTAATTTTGCAAGAGGTCGAAAAGCGGAATATGACCGTTTTAATATCAAGCCATAACCTAAGGGAGCTTGAAGATATCTGCGACCATGTAGGAATTATGCACGACGGAAAAATAGTGATAGAAAAATCGCTGGACGATGTAAAGGGCAATATTCACAAGCTTCAAGTTGCATTTGACGCATTTTCGCCCGCAGAATTTGAGGCGGCATTTGAAATTCTGCACAAAGAAGAATACGGAAGCGTATATCAGTATATAATCCGCGGCGACGGCGACGCAGTTCTTGCAAAGGCGAAGGAGTTTAAACCCATTCTTTTAGACCTTTTGCCGCTCTCTTTGGAGGAAGTATTTATATATGAATTGGGAGGTATAGGATATGAACTCAAAAACGAAATCCTTTAAGAAAAGTATATTTTGCGCAGATATGCGGCGCTTTTGGAGTTTTTCACTTGCTTATGGCGCAGCCGTATTCTTTGGTGCATTTTTTGATTTTTATTTGAATAACACGCCTTACGGAAATGCTGTACCCTACAATTTTGTAAACTCCCGCTTTTTTGCAAGCAGCTGTATTGCAAACTTTTTTGGCGTAATAGCGGGTGCGGTTTTGGCACTGATACTATTTTCGTACCTTTACAGCACAAGTTCTGTGTCCTTTTATCACGGACTGCCCTTTAAAAGAAAGAGTATTTTTATAAGCAAACTATGCTCAGGCATTGTCCTGCTTTTAGTGCCTATGATAATAGTCTTTGCTATTATCGGCATAACCAAGCTTTGCGGCTCATACATACAAATACGCTGGCTAAGCCTGTTTTACTGGTTTGGAAATCAAGTCATTTACAGCCTTTTAGCCTTTTCGTGCGTTACCTTTGCAGCTATGCTTTCAGGCAACATCCTGTCCCTGTTAGCGATGGGCGCACTCCTTTTTATATCGCCTGCGGTTATAATCGGCTTTATTCATATGGCCTGCCAGAATTACCTTTTGGGATACGCATATGACCCAACAAATTATTTTGCATATTTCTATATAACCCCCGATATACTTCTTTTTAAGGCTCGCGGAATTATATATGTGATAGCAATACCGATATTGCTTATAATTTCATACCTTATGTATAAAAAGCGTGATTTGGAAAGATGCGGAGAGGCGGTCGTATTCCCTAAACTTAAAATAGGATTTGTTTACTTTGCAGGACTTTTAGGCGGAATTTTCAGCTACTTCTATTTCAGCATATGGGAGTATAAAAGCCTTTTGTTCGTTCTGCCTTTCGGAATTGCCGCCGTAATTATAGCAAATATGATAAACAGGCGCGCCGTTACCTTAAAAGGCTCAACAAAGCACATAGTTATTTATACTGCGCTTATTCTGCTTATGCTTGGCAGTTTCAGGTCTGATATAATAGGCTTTGAAAAAAGGATACCCGATACCGACAAAATTACAAGTGTTTCGGTACTCCCTGACAGGTACTACACCAGGCGCTTCCAAGACAATTCGGATTTTTATAAAATAACAAAAGACGAAGATATCAAAAAGGTTATCGAATATCACCGCCATAATATATCAAAAACAATGGAAGATATGCAATTTATGCCGAATAATGTAGAAATTACATACACCCTGAAAAATGGCAGAACTGTAAAGCGGGCATATGCGGTAAATTTCAGCGAGGAAAAGGAATATTTTGAGGAGATTGCAGACTTAACTCAGATTAAAATGGTTTTATACCCCATTTATAATGCTGACAATTTAGAAGTCTTAAATATAGATTTGCATAATTCCCTTACAGACGAAATCATTTATCCTAATAACCCTATGTCAAAAGAACTGATTGCGGCTCTTAATAAGGATATTGAAAACCTGCCATATGAGGAAAATGCGGCGCTTTTGTGGAATGCTGTTAACCTCTGTACTCCGCTTAACATTGATATTGACTATAAGGATTTATCAGAAAAAGAACAAAAGCCGTATGGAAAGAGCAGTATTTATTTCCCTATTTCCTTTGGGTTTACAAATACTATGGATGTGCTAAAAAAATACGGATACTATGACCGTTTTATGACAGTTAAAAATATTGAATCCCTCGGCATAGACAGAAATGACGATAATAAAGGAAGTCTTACTTTAAAGGACGATACGGTTGATGAAATAATAACAGATCCTGAAAAAATGCAGGAAATCCTGGACACTCTGCAAACAACATACCGAAATCCTGTTTGGTATAATCAGGGAGAAAATGAAATCTATGATGAATATCTTTTCCTTGACAAACAAGGAGATATTCACACATTTGTGTTATATCAAAGGTAAATTTAAAAAAGCCTCTCAAAAAGAGAGGCTTTTTTAAATTTAAGATTCCAATGCGTCGGTAAGCCACCAAGCTCCGATATCAAATGCTTTATAAAGGTTATCACGCTCGCCTGAGCGGTAATTTGTTCCCTTGCCAAGCTCGCCCGTATTGTCCTGTATATGAAACTTTACCTTTTTGGTTACATTGATACCGTTTTTTTCCTCGCTTTCAACAATCTCCAAAACGAGAATAAGCGGTTTTGATAAGTCCCCGTAATAAATCGTATTTCCCTGTCTCAAAACAGGTTTATCTTTATATGTCAAAATCTTAGCTTTCTTTGCTGCTGCCACAATTCTCACCCTTTCACTAACTATTATCTTTTATTGTACCATACATTAGAAAATAATTCAAGCATTTTCCGATATTTTAATAACTGTCGGTAAAAAATCCGCCTTGTGGCGCCTATCATACAACACCGTTACGCAAAATACCAAAACAGTCAAAATCGCCGCCACACCTGATGCAATGATGTTTGATGCATATATTTTTTGAACTGACAAATATGAGACAAAAAATGTCAAAACCGGCAGGATATACACCAAAAATGCAGAAAAAAGTACCTTTTTACTCTCCATTTCAATAATTACACTCTCGCCCGCCTTTGCACCAAGCGGATTTTTTGCCGTCACCTTTTGAAAATTCATACGGCAAGCACCTGTGCAGGAGGCGCAATTATCTCCGCAGGCGGTCTTTCTGCGGACAACTACCTCACAGAGTTCTTCCGATACGCTTTTTATAATTCCTTCCTCTATCATATTCCCATCATTTCCTTTGCGTGCATTATTGCCGTTTCGCTTATCTCACTTCCGTCTATTATGCGTGCAATTTCATAAACGCGTTCATCTTTTGACAGATTTTTAATTTCTGTCACTGTACGCTCACCGTCTGTATGCTTTGAAATCACAAAATGATTATCCGCACTTGCCGCAAGCTGAGGTGAGTGGCTTACACATATCACCTGTTTTCCCCGTGCAAGATGCCATAACTTTGCCGCAATCCTCTTTGCCGCATTTCCCGAAACACCTGTGTCTATTTCGTCAAAAATAAGGGTATCAACGCTACCTGAAACTATTGATTTTATTGCAAGCATTATTCTCGAAAGCTCTCCTCCTGATGCAATTTTTACAAGCGGCTTCATTTCCTCGCCGACATTCGGACAAATCATAAATTCCGCTGTTTCTGCTCCCTTTGCACCAAAATCGCATGGTTTCAATTCCGCTTTAAATTTAACCTTTGGCATATCAAGCTCTGAAAGCACTTTTTCCACTTCTTTTTGCAACATTTCTGCCGCATTTTTGCGGATTTTGGTTATTTTTAAAGCTTCTTCCTCTATCTCTTTTTCGATTGAAGAAAGCTCTTTTTCAAGCTCCTCCGTTTTTTTGTCCCAATTTTTAAGCCTGTCGAGTTCGGCGTCCGCCTCCTCCAAGTATTTAAGCACGCTTTCCTCATCGCCGCCGTACTTCTTTTCAAGCCTTGAAATTGTATCTAAACGCTCTTCTATTTCACCTTGCTCATTTTCGTCAAAGTCAAGATTATTCAAAAAATTTCCGATTTCGTGGACACAGTCCTCAATTATATATTTAACATCGGTGATTTTAGACAAAACTTCGTCCAAATCGCCGTCTATACCGGAAATGTGCTCAAGAGAAGACGCTGCGCGGCTTACTTTGTCATATCCGCAGTTATCACCATACAAGCTATCATATGCCTCATTTAAGCTGAGAGCAAGTTTTTCGCTGTTATCAATGAGTGCCTTTCTCTCTTTTAGCTGCGCCTCTTCCCCTACTTTTAAGTCCGCCGCGGTAATTTCATTTATCTGATATGTCAGTAAATCTATCCTCTCTGCTCGCTCCTGCTCGTTTTTATTAAGACTTTCAATCTTTGAAAGGATTTCTCTCCTTGCAGCATAAAGCTTTTGATATTCCGAAAGGTCAGATTTAGCGTATTCATCAAGAAAATCAATATGCTTTTCCGGTGTTAAAAGTGCCTGATTATCATG
The DNA here is from genome assembly GCA_003453455.1 of Clostridiales bacterium. Lineage (GTDB taxonomy): Bacteria > Bacillota > Clostridia > UBA1381 > UBA1381 > UBA1738. Next base: position 742 of record DMLG01000075.1, on the reverse strand, counting down.
CTGTCCGTGAATATTTATTAGGTGAGCTCCCACTTCTCTTAAAATATTTTGAGTAGCCATAACACCGTTTATACGGCATACATTCCTGCCCTCCTGTGATATTTCACGGTCTATCAAAACAGAATTTCCGTCCGTTTCAATACCCTCATTTTCGAGGATTTCCAATACATCTTTATTAGCCTCGAACATTCCCTGAATGCGTGCCTTATCCGTTCCGTACCGCACAAGCGTTTTATCGCTCCTTGCACCCAAAAGGAGATTTACACAGTCAATTATTATAGATTTTCCTGCACCCGTTTCGCCCGTTAAAACGGTCATTCCGGGTTGCCACTCAATATCTATTTTATCAATTAACGCCACATTTTTTATATTCATAAAAAGAAGCATAACTTTATTCCTTCCAGTTAAACATCTTATAAAGGCGTGATGCCATTTTTTCCGCCTGCTCCCGCGATTCCAGTATAATCAGAATTGTGTCGTCACCTGCGATTGTACCAAGAATTTCGTGATTTAAAACCGCGTCAAGCGTTGCCGCAACCGCGTTTGCCATACCCGAATTGGTCTTTACTATGATTGTGTGCATGGCATATTTTATGCTAATTATTGATTTTGAAAAAATACTGATATGCTCTTTATTATCCTTTTTTTCTTCCTGTGTTACCGCATATTTATATGTCCCGTCCGATAACGAAATCTTGATTAGACCCAGCTCCTTAATATCTCTTGAAACTGTTGCCTGCGT
>DMLG01000032.1 GCA_003453455.1 Clostridiales bacterium | reverse complement strand
ACCAGTTTACTGGTGGTTATGACTTTCTTAAACATATACTTTTCTCTATATCATATGTATCTTTATATTTGCAAAATCCTACTTGCATTTTTATAAAGTATTTTTTCTTTTATCTTGTTGCTTACAGGCAAATTCAAAATATTATCAATTTCTGTTTTTTGGTCACCCCAAGGACTGTCTGTACCGAAAAGTACATTATTTTCGCCAAAGGCTTCAATGATTTCTGCCGCATCGCGAAAATTTAAAAGTTGCAGCTCTTCTTCTGAATAATATGGCGTATCTTGCGTCATTTTGCCAATGGAAAATGATGTGTCGATGAAAAGTCCTCTGTCTGACAGCATATACGCAGCTTGATGCCACATCTTCCAGCCGCCCATATGTGCAAGTACAAGCCTTTTTGGGCGTATTGTATCTACGGAACTTTTTACCATTTTTGGTGTGCATCGCATAACGCCCGGAAATCCCACATCGAGTCCTGCGTGCACGACTGTTATAAGCTCATTTTCCTCAGCATATTCCAAAACTCTCAATGTTTTTATATCGTCAAAATCAATATTTTGATATACCGGGTGCAATTTAATGCCCTTTATACCCATATTCTTTATTCTGCGAATTTCTTCTTTTGCATTCTCAAAATCCGGGTGCATTGCCGCAAAATAAATAAGCCTTGCGTCCTCATTTTTTTCTGCTGAAATATCATTTATATGCGGTATTTTATCGGGATTTGTGGCAACCGGCAAAACAACGCTTTTGCCGATTTTGCAAGATGTCATTGACGCAAGAAGCTCTTTATCTGTGCCGCCTGTAAATGCCCTTGTATGCGAGGCGGATTTTAATTTTTCTATCGCAGTTTTTGCGATTTTGTCAGGGAAAGTGTGCGTATGAAAATCTATAATCATTGTTTTTTCTCCTTTTTCATGAAAGATATACTCATGCAGTAAAAAAGTATCAGGCAATAAACAATAGCTGTTGTTATAAAGAATTCCCATTTCACAGAAAGGGAAAATCTTGGCAAAATGTCGTATTTTAGTATATCAATTACCAGAAGATGATAAAGATAAATACTGTATGAGCATTTTCCAAGAAGTTTTGATGATGCCATAACCTTTTTGCTATACTTCAAAAAATCTTCTGAGAGGGCATACAGCAGAATTATAGCAAGTATTATATAAGCTATATTAAAAACAGCAAATAGTCTGTATGTTTTTCCCGAATATTCCGACAGGTATAATCGGAAAAGGTGGAACGCTGAAACCATTACATATGCAATGGAAATTTTTGGAATGTTGAATTTCTTGTATAAATCGTATTTTGCCCAAAACATACCGAATACGAAATAGAAAATATAAAGCCCTGAAAACCTGTCCCAATATCCGTTCTGCAAAAATATCGCACAAAATAGGGTTATTAGCGCGGAAAGTGCAAAAATTCCGTGGTCGTGCCTTTCAAAATGCCTGAAAATGAGCGGAAACAACAGATAGAGCTGCACCAAAACGACAATATAATAAAAATGTGCCGATATAGTACCTAAAATGAGATATGAAAATATGTTTTCAGAAAGCCAGCCCTTTATTCCAAAGTAGAGAATATAGACAATCTCCGCTAAGAAATAGGGGATTACAATCTTTTTAAAGCGCCGTTTTAAAAACGATTTTACTGAAAGAGGCCTTTTTTCATAGCTCTTAAAAAGCTTAAAACCGCTTAAAAATATAAATGCAGGCACGCAAAATCCGAGTAGTTTATTAACTGTAAAAATGAATATATGCGGTACGCTTTTTGGCAAGAGACTCGAAAGCGGTGCAAAAGTAAGGTGAATCATAACGACAAAAAGGCATAAAAGAGCATTCATTACAGTTATCTGCGTAAGCTTTTTAGCGCTGTTTTTTTCCATACTCTCGCCTCTTTCCCGTTTTTCTTGCGGATTATATCACAAAAACACGGCACTTGTCAATTTGACAAAACCTGAGAATTATGTTATATTACAGAGAAAATAGCAGATAATACACATAAAAGGAGGAATTTGAAAATGGCAGAAATTGAAAAAGTAGTGGAAAAGGAATCGGATAGAAACGGACAAAACAAGTATGCAGGCACGCAAACCGAGAAAAATTTGGAGGCGGCGTTTGCGGGCGAATCACAGGCGCGCAATAAGTACACATATTTTGCGTCAAAGGCAAAAAAAGAGGGATTTGAGCAGATTGCGGCGCTGTTTTTGAAGACTGCTGACAACGAAAAGGAACACGCAAAAATGTGGTTTAAGGAGCTTTCTGGCATTAAGACCACCGCCGAAAACTTAGAGGCGGCGGCAAATGGCGAAAATTACGAATGGACGGATATGTATGAAGGGTTTGCAAAAACTGCGGAAGAGGAAGGTTTCCCTGAACTTGCCGATAAGTTCAGAAAAGTAGGAGCTATCGAAAAGGAACACGAAGAACGCTATCGCGCGCTTTTAAAAAATGTGCAGGCACAGGAAGTGTTTAAAAAGAGTGAAGTTAAGGTTTGGGAATGTCGAAATTGCGGTCATATCGTAATTGGCACAGAGGCTCCCGAAACTTGCCCTGTTTGTGCACATCCACAGGCTTACTTTGAAATAAACGCTAAAAACTATTAAAAAAATGAGGAGACTTCTCCTCATTTTTTTGTGTTCGTTTTCAGAAAATCTGTCCTGGAAGTTTTAACTTTTCCTTATACGGAAAATCCTTATCAAACTCATCTACATCTTCTTCTTTAACAAAGTACACTTTGGGTGGTGTATATTCTCCCATGACGCCGTTTAAATATCCTGAAATCAGCTCTTTGCAAAGGAAAAAATTTGCATCGGCATCTTCCGGTAAATCATGGTATCTGATACCGAATTTGCTTGCAAATGTAAACCCGCTTTTGCCGTAAAAATCAATATTTCCCTCAAAACAAACTGCCCCAAATCCAAGCTTTGAAGCTTGTGCTAAGGAATAGTCAAGCAGAATTTTGCCATAACCTTTTCTTTGAAGTTCAGGTGTTATGCAGATAGGTCCCATTGCTAAAATGGGGATATTTTTGCCGTCGTCGGAATTTATATTTGCTTTCACAAACACATTTTGACCTATAATTTCACCGTTTTTCTCCATAACAAAATCAAGTTCATGCACAAAATCTGCGCTTGATCGCATCTGATTTATTACATAATGTTCAAGACAGCCGGGTCTATATACATTCCAAAATGATTCACGGACTAAGGATTCCACCTTTTTGTAGTCATCTTTTCTTTCAAAACGAATTAAATAG
>DMLG01000028.1 GCA_003453455.1 Clostridiales bacterium | reverse complement strand
AGTACAGGGCAACATACGGACTTGTATATGGCGAGGTCAAAACAATGCGTATAGGGCTTGCCGAAAGACTTCGCAAACTCCCTCTCGGATTTTTCGGAAAAAGAGATTTAGCCGACCTTACAGAAACAATAATGGGCGATGTGAATCGTATGGAGCATGTATGGTCGCACGTTTTGGGATATTTGTACGGCTCATTTATTTCAACAGGCATTATTGCCGTAATGCTTTTTATATACGATTGGCGGTTGGCGATTGCGGTGCTTTGGGGCGTTCCTGTGGCGTTTATACTTTTATTCGGAAGCAAGAAAATGTCGGAGCGTAACGCTGAAAAAACAAAACGCGCCTCGTTAGATGTTTCTGATGAAATTCAGGAAACTCTTGAAAACATAAGAGAAATCCGTGCGACAAATCAGGAAGAAATATACATTGAAAGACTTGATAAAAAAATTGACAGACAGGAATATGTTATGAAACACGGCGAATTTGCAACGGGAATATTTGTAAATGCGGCAAGCGTTATAATGCGTCTCGGTGTTGCCACTACCATTCTTACGGGTGCAGAGCTTATACTGCACAGCAGAATTGATTTTATGGTCCTGTTTATGTTCCTCTTGGTTATAACCCGTGTTTATGCGCCTTTCGACCAAAGCCTTGCACTTATCGCAGAACTATTTTTATCACAAGTCTCCGCAAACCGTTTAACGGAAATATATGAAACGCCTGTCGCAGCCGGCAGAGAAGTGTTTTCGCCAATCGGCAACGATATTGTTTTCAAAAATGTCAATTTTGCCTATGATAATAAAGATGTTTTGAAAAATGTCAGTTTCACGGCAAAGGAAGGCGAAGTTACCGCGCTTGTAGGGCCTTCCGGTTCCGGTAAAAGCACTGTGGCAAGGCTTGCGGCAAGACTTTGGGATATAGAGAGCGGTACAATTACTGTCGGCAGTACAGATATTTCCAAAATTGATCCGGAAGTTTTACTCGGAAAGTTTTCTATGGTGTTTCAAGATGTTGTCTTGTTTGACGATACCGTAATGGAAAACATAAGACTTGGCAAGCACGGTGCAACTGACGAGGAAGTTATTAAAGCTGCAAAGGCGGCAAACTGCGAGGAATTTATAAAAAGACTTCCGAACGGTTATGCCACACAGATCGGCGAAAACGGAGCAAAACTGTCGGGCGGCGAGCGTCAGCGTATCTCTATTGCAAGAGCACTCTTAAAGGATGCTCCGATAGTGTTGCTTGACGAAGCAACTGCTTCTCTTGATGTTGAAAATGAAACAAAGGTACAGGGAGCACTTTCCCGCCTTCTTGCAGGCAAAACCGTGCTTGTCATTGCTCACCGTATGAGGACTGTTGCGGCGGCGGATAAGATTGTTGTGCTTGCAGACGGTAAAATTGCAGAGCAAGGTACGCCCAATGAGCTTATGAATAAAAACGGTATGTACGCACACATGGCAAGGCTTCAAAACGAAAGCGGAAAATGGAGTATTGCATAACTTATAGGAGATGAAGAAAATGCAAAGTAAAACTAAAAAAGCCTTTGATTTTGCAGGAAAAAGCGGATTTTATGACGGAGTGATAACAGGCACGGGACTTTTCGGAAGTTTGGTAAGCAACCTTGTTTGGAAAATGGATAAAAACAAGGATTTGGAATATCAAAAACTTGCAACAAAAGCAATTCCGCAGAATTTTGGCGGTAAGATGCTGGAGGTTCCCGTCGGCACTGGAATACTCACGATGCCTATGTATCAGAAACTAACAAATGCCGATATTACCTGTCTTGATTATTCAAATGAAATGATGGCGCGCGCCGAGCAGAGAGCTGAGAATATGGGTATGAAAAATATTTCATTTGTGCAGGGTGACGTGGGAAAACTGCCCTTTGAAAACGAAACCTTCGACCTTGTGCTTTCCATGAACGGTCTGCATGTTTTTCCCGATAAGGACAAGGCGTTTTCGGAAATTCTCCGTGTTCTGAAATATGGCGGTATATTCTGCGGCTGCACATATATAGAGGGCGAATGTAAGCGTACCGATTGGTTTATAAATAAGCTGTATGTACCAAAAGGATATTTCAATCCGCCGTTTGATACAAAAAAAACGCTTGAAAACAGATTACAAAAGATGTACGAAACAGCTTCAGTTAAAACGGTAATTTCAGAAGCCTGCTTTGAATGTGTGAAATGAGGTATGAAAAATGGACTTGAAAAAGCTGACGATAAAAGAATTTGATAAAGCAGCCAAGCATTTTGAGGACAGTACGCCAAGCGTATATAACCTATGCAAAAAAGACTACCCGGATATACTTGCGGAAATAAACAAAGAGAATTGGCACAGCGTTCTTGATGCAGGCTGCGGCACGGGTGCAGTTTTGGAGCTTTTGAGCAAAAAATATCCCGATAAAGAATATACAGGGATAGATATTTCGGAAAAAATGATTGAAGTCGCAAGCAAAAAGGGACTTAAAAATGCCCGATTTGTGCGGGGCGACTGTGAAAATCTGCCCTTTGAAAATGAAAGCTTTGACACTGTTATATGCTCGCAGAGTTTTCACCATTATACCGATCCGCAAGGTTTTTTTAATAGCGTTTCCCGTGTTTTGAAAAATGGTGGCAGGCTTATCTTGCGTGATATGTCAACCAACATTACGCCTATCTATTGGTTCGTAAACCATATAGAGATGCCGCTCATAAATCATTTGGCACATAAAGGTGATGTTCGTATTTATAACGAAAAGGATATTAAAGCATTATGCCATAACTGCGGAATGGAAGTGGAAATATTTGAACACAAATGGTTTTTCAGAATGCACGTGGTATGCCGAAAGAAATAATTGGAGATAAAATGACAATACACGAATTTGGAA
>DMLG01000004.1 GCA_003453455.1 Clostridiales bacterium | reverse complement strand
TGCTTGTAAGGCAGATGCTCTCCCAGCTGAGCTAAACTCCCAAATGCCACTTGCGCGTGACGACAAAGAACATTATAACAACTATACTAAATTTTGTCAAGCGATTTTCATAAAAAAAATAAAAAAATTTTTTAATATGCAAAATTTACTAAAATCATATATAATTTATTGACAAAAAATGCATAAAGGCTTATACTAAATGAGTAAAGAAAGAGAGGTTTTTATATGAATACAACATTAGTGGTTATGGCGGCAGGTATGGGCAGCCGTTTCGGAGGGTTAAAGCAGATGGAGCCCATAGGCCCGAAGGGCGAAGTTTTGCTGGATTTTTCTGTATATGATGCAAAAAAGGCAGGCTTTAACAAAATTGTTTTTGTCATCAAGGAAGAGATAAAAAAAGATTTTATTGAACTGGTCGGAAAAAAGATTGAAAAGGTAATAGATGTAGAGTATGTTATGCAGGATACATCAAATTTGCCTGAGGGCAGAAAAAAACCATGGGGCACAACACATGCTATTTTATGCTGTAAGGATGTGGTTAAAGAGCCGTTTGCTGTTATAAATGCGGATGATTATTACGGTGCAAACGCATTTACTGAAATTCATGAGCATTTGGAGAAAGCTAAGGGCTTTGATTTCTGTATGGTTGCATATGACCTGGAAAAAACTCTTTCAGAAAACGGTACAGTTGCCAGAGGTTGCTGTGAACTTGAAAACGGATATCTTAAAAACATCGTAGAAAGAACAAAGATTGATTCACAAGGAAGATACACAGATGACGGCGAGACTTGGACGCAGCTTCCGCTTGACCAAAAGGTTTCAATGAATTTGTGGGGCTTTACAACCGATATTTTTGCAGAGCTTCAAAAGGAATACGATGACTTTATGAAGAATGCAAACCTTTTAAAGGACGAGTGCCTGATACCGACGCTTGTTGATAAGCTGATAAAAAGCGGAAAAGCGACTGTAAAGGCATATTCAAATAAGGATAAATGGTACGGCATAACCTATCGTGAGGATAAAGAAGAGGTACAAAAAGCAATTAAAGAGCTTTGCGATAAAGGACTTTACGACGGAATTTAATGAAAAAGATGCGCAATGCAGCGCATCTTTTTTTAAAAAACTGTTGACAAAAAGTAGAATGGGTGATAAAATAGCGCCTGTAAAGTTTTTTTGGTTTACACATAAGGCGGTGCGGTATGGCAAAAAATTTGCAAGAGGGAGTTTTGCTTGATTTTTACGGAGACCTCTTAACGGAGAAGCAAAAGAGGGCGCTTGAACTTTATTATAACGAGGATTTATCTCTTGCGGAAATTGCGGAGGATATGCAGGTTTCACGCCAGGGCGTCCGTGCTTTTATAAAGCAGGGAGAGGCGCACCTTAAAGAGTTTGAGGAAAAGCTTGGTATGCTTACCCGCTTTTCGGGGATAAGCAAGCTGTCAAAAGAGGCAAGGGAAATAGTGGAAAACCTTTGTCAAAGCGAAGATAAAATGAATCTGCTCAAAAAAATAGAGGAAATTGAAAAACTTTTGTAAGGAGGTAGGCCCGTTGGCATTTGAAAATCTCGGTGAGAAACTTACGGGAGTATTCAAAAATTTAAGAGGAAAGGTAAAGATTACCGAAAAAGATGTTAAAGACGCAATGCGCGAGGTAAAACTTGCGCTTTTGGAGGCGGATGTAAATTTCAAGGTAGTTAAAGATTTTATTTCGCGGGTTTCCGAGAAGGTTATGAGCCAGGAAGTAATGGAAAGCCTTACGCCTGCGCAAAATATTCTAAAAACTGTGCGCGAAGAACTTGCCGAGCTTATGGGCTCGGAAAATGCGAGGATAGAATTTGCAAAAACTCCGCCCACAGTCATTATGATGTGCGGTCTGCAAGGTGCGGGAAAAACAACGGCATCGGCAAAACTTGCACTTAATATGCGCAAAACAATGGATAAACGGCCGCTTTTGGTTGCGTGCGATGTTTACCGGCCTGCGGCGATAAAGCAGCTTGAAGTTTTGGGAAGTCAGATAGATGTTGCGGTATTCCAAATGGGAACTGATGAAAACCCCGTAACTATTGCAAAAAATGCGATAGAGCACGCAAAAAAACATGGAAATGACCCTGTGATACTTGATACAGCAGGGCGGCTCCATATAGACGAAGAGCTTATGGAGGAACTGGAAAAGATAAAATCGGAGGTAAATCCGTCGGAAATTCTGCTTGTGCTTGACGCAATGATAGGTCAGGATGCGGTAAATGTTGCGGAGAACTTTAACAAAAGACTCGGAATAACAGGTGTAATTCTGTCAAAAATTGACGGCGACGCGCGAGGCGGTGCCGCGCTTTCGGTAAAGGCGGTAACAGGAAAGCCGATAAAATTTGTATCGTCAGGAGAGAAACTGCCTGAGCTTGAAGCGTTTTACCCTGACCGTATGGCAGGCAGAATTCTCGGTATGGGCGATGTTATGACGCTTATAGATAAAGCGCAGGAGGTTGCCGACGAGAAAGAGGCGCAGGAGCTTGAACAAAAAATACGCAGTCAGACCTTTAATCTTGAAGATTTTTTGGGACAGCTCTCGCAGATAAAAAAGATGGGCTCAATCACTAAGTTAATTGGAATGATGCCAGGCGTTGACCGCAAAATGCTTGACAAAATAGATGAGGCGGACAGCGAAAGAAGGATGAAGCGCACAGAGGCAATAATACAGTCTATGACACCTTATGAGCGGGAAAATCCGAAAATTATTGCGGCAAGCCGAAAGGTGCGTATTGCAAAAGGCAGCGGAACGCGCGTACAAGATGTGAACGAGCTTTTAAAGCAGTTTGAGCAGATGCGTAATATGATGAAACAATTTTCCGGCGGAAAACAGGCGAAGATGCTCAAAAGAATGAAGAAATTTGGCAAGAGGTATTAAGTTCTAAACGGAACTTTATATACAAAAGAAACTTTTAGGGGAGGTGAAAATGATGGCAGTAAAAATCAGACTTAGAAGAATGGGCGCGAAAAAGGCTCCTTTTTACAGAGTTGTTGTTGCGGACGGAAGATATCCGAGAGACGGAAGATTTATCGAGGAAATCGGCACATACAATCCGCTTACAAATCCTGCAACGGTTAATATTGATTCGATACTAGCAAAGAAATGGATTGCAAATGGCGCACAACCTACCGATACTGTAAAGGCTCTTTTGAAAAAGCAGGGCATTCTGTAAGATGCAGCATTAGTTTTGTGAAAGGAAACAGACTATGAAAGAAGTATTGGAAATCATTGCAAAAGCATTGGTGGAAAACCCTGACGAGGTCAGCGTAACAGAGATTGAAAACGGTGATGATGTGACCTTGGAACTCCGCGTTGCAGACGGGGATATGGGCAAGGTTATAGGAAAACAGGGAAGGATTGCAAAGGCAATCCGAACAGTTGTAAAAGCCGCCGCAAGCATTGAAAACAAGCATGTGACGGTTGATATTGTTCAATAAGTTTATATTAAAATGAGTGTCATAAGGCACTTATTTTAATATAAAACGCATTATTTGAAAGGAATTTCTGAAATGGATTGGTTGGAAATCGGAAAAATCATCAATACTCATGGACTCAGAGGCGAGGTTAAAATTTCGGCGTGGACAAATTCGCCCGACGATTTTGAAAGTTTTTCCTATGTGCTAACAAGGGAAGACAAAAAACTGAATATTGAGGGGATAAAGTATCAGAAAAACAATATAATTGTAAAGTTCCGCGAGATAAATTCAATTGAGGAGGCGGAGCGGTACAAAAATGCGGTGCTTTATCTGCCAAAATCGGAAATGGGCGAGCTTCCCGAAAATGTGTTTTATATAGCGGACCTTCTGAATTGTGAGGTTTTTTCCGAAAGTGGCGAAAAAATCGGTATATTATGCGATGTTTTTTCCACAGGCTCAAATGATGTTTATGATATAAAAAGAGAAAATGCAAAAAATCTGCTTGTGCCAATCATTGACGGTGTGGTAAAGCAGGTTGACATAGAAAATAAGAAGATTGTTATAAAAATCCCTGAGGGGCTTGAAGACTGATGAAATTTGATGTTTTAACGCTTTTTCCGGATATGCTGAGCGCAGTATTGGGGGACAGCATTATCGGAAGAGCGCAGGATAATGGACTTTTGGAGCTTAATCTTGTCAATATCCGTGATTTTTCTAAGAATAAGCACAGAAAAACCGACGATTATCCCTTTTCGGGAGGCGGCGGTATGCTTATGACGCCTCAGCCTATTTATGACGCATATATGAGCATAGCAAAGGACAAGAAAAATAAACCGCATACTGTATATTTGTCGCCACAGGGCAAGGTTTTTAGCCAAGAGCGTGCAAAGGAACTTGCGCAAATGGACGAAATAGTACTGCTTTGCGGTCATTATGAGGGTGTTGACCAAAGAGTTTTAGATATGATTGTTGACGAGGAAATATCGATAGGCGACTTCGTTTTAACAGGCGGAGAAATTCCTGCAATGGCGGTAATAGATGCGGTTAGCCGTATGATTCCCGGTGTTTTGGCAAACGAAAAGTCATACGGTGATGAAAGTCATTTTGATGGGCTTTTGGAGTATCCGCAGTACACTCATCCGCAGGAATTTATGGGTAGAAAAATTCCTGAAATACTCATTTCAGGTCATCATAAAAATATAGAAAAATGGAAACGCGAGCAGGCACTTGCGGTGACGCTGAAAAAACGCCCTGACCTTTTGGACAAGGCAAATTTGTCAGAGGAGGACAGGCGTTTTCTCGCGAAATTTGACAAATAGAGTTATTTAAGATATAATAGGTTAGTATGGTAGCTGTAAAAAGGCACACAACCTTGCAAATTTCATATTATGAATTATGAAATTGTGTGAAGGAGGGTGCTTTGTGAGCAGATTTATTATAGAAGGCGGCAATAAAATGGAGGGCGAAATAAATGTTCAAGGCTCCAAAAATGCCGTTTTGCCGATTCTTGCGGCAACCATTTTAAGCGACGGAAAAAATGTTATTTATAATTGTCCGCATCTTCGTGATGTTGATATGACAATTGAGGTTTTAAAAAATCTCGGATGCAGGATTGATTTTGAAGGGGACTGCCTTGAAGTAGATGCGTCCGGTATATCGGGGTATACGATACCTGATGAGCTTATGCGCCAAATGCGTTCCTCCATAATATTTTTGGGGGCAATCATAACACGGTTTGGAAAAGCGGAGATTTCAATGCCGGGAGGCTGTGAAATAGGAAACAGACCGATAGATTTACATCTTTCCGCACTCAGAAGGCTTGGCGTAGAAATTACGGAATCGCACGGTTTTATTCACTGCGTTCGCAAAAGTAAAACACCTGCTGATATACATCTTGATTTCCCAAGCGTGGGTGCAACGGAAAACATAATGCTTGCGGCGTGTATGACAGACGGTATAACAACTATAAATAATGCCGCGCGCGAGCCTGAAATTGCCGACCTTGAACGGTTTCTTAACCGAATGGGGGCAAAGATAAGGGGAGCGGGCAGTGACCTTATAACCATATGCGGAGTGGATAAACTTTACAGCGCAGCGCATACCATTATTCCTGACAGAATAGTTTCCGCAACATACCTTGCCTGTGCCTTGGCATCGGGCGGAACGGTTGTTTTAAAAGGTGCGGACAGCACGCACATGGGCGCGATGCTCAGCGTTTTAAAGAATATGGGCGCTGAAATTTATCAGGACAAACAGAAAATAGTGGCGGTATCGCCCAAGCGGCTTAAAAGTATAGGAACTATAAAGACAATGCCCTATCCCGGATTTCCCACAGACATACAATCGCCTTTTATGGCGCTTGCAACGCAATGCGAGGGGTCAAGTGTGTTTGTGGAAAATATCTTTGAAAATAGATTCAGACATATAGAGGAACTTATCAGAATGGGCGCAGATATCAAGGCGGACGGCAGGGTTGCCGTTGTGATAGGTAAAAGCGCATTGACGGGGGCAAGAGTAACAGCGCCTGATTTAAGGGGTGGAGCGGCTCTTGTTGTGGCAGCTCTCGCAGCAGACGGAGTTACCGAAATAGAGAATGTTAAATATATCGACAGGGGATATGAGAATTTAGAAGAAATACTTTCTTCCTGCGGTGTTTACATAAAACGGAAAGAGTGAGCGTTATGGCAAAACGGCAAGGCGCGGGCAATATTCAGGCTCGGCATGACCAAAGACGAAAAAAGCGCATAAGAGAGCAAAAAATGAGAAGAATTGCATTTTTTTCCTTTCTTGCTCTTGTTGCTGTGCTTATCGTTATGTTTTTCACACCGTTTTTTAATATAAAAAATGTAAAAATTGAGGGTAATAACCACATTTCAAGCGAGGAAATATCCTCCACAATCGGAGAAATTACCGGCAAAAATCTTTTTTCCTGCCGCAAAAGCAGAATTAAAAACAAACTCTATAAACTTGCTTATGTGGACAAGGTTACCATAAAGAAAAAGACCTTTCCGCCGACGATAACGGTTAATATAAAGGAGTGCGTGCCTGCATTTCAGGCTGAGGCTTCAGGTGGCTTTGCTGTGGTTGATAAACTTGGCAAGGTGCTTGAAATAGCAAGTGAAAAGCTTGAAGGCGTGCCTGTTATGGAGGGCGTTCAGATAAACGCCGCAAAAGCAGGTGATACAATAGCCTTTAAAGATGAAGAGACGCAGAAAACGGTTATGTCCTGCATAGAAACTATGGAAAAGGCGGGGATAATTGGCGATATAACAGTAATGTCCTTTGCGGATATGACAAATATTACCTTTAATTATCAGGGAAGGCTTGATGTTATATGCGGTACGCACATAGATTTTCAGCGCAAGCTCGCCCTGTTTAAAGAAGCGGTAAATTCCAATAAACTAACGGAAAATTCGCGCGGAACAATAAATCTATCCACAACGGGCAAAGCGATATACACACCTTAAAAAATAAAAAACAGGTTTTTTCAAAAAAATACAAAATAACTATTGAAATAATCAAAAAAACATAGTAAAATAAAAGTGTATATTTGTAAGATTATTAACTAAGGAGGACAGTATATGGATAACAATATAGAGCGCACCCCTGAAACGGCTGTTACACAGCCCACAGACGGCGCAAGAATTAAGGTTATAGGCATAGGAGGCGGCGGAAATAACGCTGTTGACCGTATGATTGAGGCAAATGTTGCAAAGGCGGAATTTATCGCAGTAAATACAGACTTGCAGCAACTGAAAACTGTCAAAGCACCTATCGCATTGCAGATAGGCGCAAGGCTCACACAGGGACTTGGTGCGGGCGCAAAGCCTGAAATCGGTCAAAAAGCCGCAGAGGAAACAGAAAACGCAATAAAAGAGCTTTTGGAAAATACAGAAATGGTATTTATAACCGCAGGTATGGGCGGCGGAACAGGTACAGGAGCAGCCCCTGTTATAGCAAAGCTTGCAAAGGATATGGGAATACTTACCGTTGCTGTTGTAACCAAACCGTTTTTCTTTGAAGGTCCTCAAAGAGCAAGAAATGCAGAGCAGGGAATAGAAAACCTGGCAGCAAATGTTGATGCAATAGTAACAATACCTAACGATTTGCTTTTGAAAACCGCTGACAAGAAGATTTCAATAACCGATTCTTTCAGGCTTGCTGATGAAGTTTTGAGACAGGGCGTTGAAGGTATAATTGAGGTTATTGCACAAAACGGTATCATAAGCTGTGACTTTGCCGATGTAAGCACGGTTATGCGTGATTCGGGAGTTGCACATATGGGAATTGGTATCGGAAAAGGCGAAAATGCTGCGCAGGATGCTGTAAGAGCGGCAATCGAATCTCCGCTTTTGGAAACAAGTATTGCAGGTGCGCATAATGTGCTTTTGAACATAACGGGCGGAACCGAGTTCTCACTTGTTGATATGGGAGAGGTTTCCTCCATTGTGCGTGAAATGGTTTCCCAAGATGCTACAATCATTGTGGGAACAGCTGTTGATGAGAATATGAAGGACGAAATCAAGGTTACCTTGATTGCAACAGGACTTAATGCAAAGAATAAAAGGGGAGTGAAATCGGAGCCGATTATCCCAGGTATGCCAAAGACCCCTGACTTTGGATCACGCACGCCGTCATTTTCTCCTGTAAATGATGATGACGCCATTTTTTCAAGAACCTTGAAAAAGGGTATGGACAGCGTAAATGTACCGTCATTCTTCAAGACAAAAAATGATTAAGATAAAAAAGCAGAAATGACTTGCTCATTTCTGCTTTTTTTGCGCCCACATTTAGCAACCGCAATCAGAATTTCCGCCCTCTATATCGTCTTCAAAGCTTCCTCTTTCAGGAGGGAAGAATTCGTCAACGGGGAAAGAAATCCTGTCGAATAAATCACACGGATTATCATCTGTTGCGCCTACGCACTCTTTTTGCGGAACGCAGAAATCGTATGCAGGAATTAGAAGCATTACTCTGCGCTCTAAGCGTATTATTGAGAAAATACCGATTGAAACGAATACGCGTTTTTGCTCTCCGCCCAAAATCAGGTTATCGTCAAATACACGGCTTACCGATTCAGGAATACTTGCCAAATCAAAATCGTCGTCGCAGCAGCATTTGTCGTTTACATCCAAAACTTTTGCGCCCAAAGCGATGGGGTCTACGACTTCAACAACAGCGCTTGGCATATTGGTCTTTTTCCACATCTGAGGGTCAAAGGCGTCCTGCTTATACTTTGACGCGAAAACTTTCGCGTTTCCTTCACTGCCAAAAAGTATTACCTTTTTGTCAAAAGTTGCAAGACCTTCTACTTCGGTAGGTCTTCCAAGACCTGTAAATACCGCAAGAGTGATTTTAAAGAAGTACTTTAAATCAACCGAGTAAAAACCGCGGTTAAACGGCACCGGCTCTATATCTGAAAATACCCAGATTATCTCAGCCTTTGTACATTTTACATTTATAGCTCTGTCAACAACACACTGACCGTCCGCAGTAAGATAAACGCGTATATTTTCAAGACAATCTTTATCTCTGCAACTATCATATACTTTGTCGGTATGTATGCAGACAGCTTCTTTAAAGCCGTTTCCCGCTCCACAAGATTTTTCGTTCATATACAAACTTCCTTTCAATGAATTATGGGTTATCCCCTGTTAATAGAATATGTGACTTTATAAAATTTGTGTCAGTTATCTTCTTTTGCGATAGGAAAGATACAAGCTGTATCTAAAATTTGATTTAAGGCAGGCAAACTATTGACCTACAAGGAGAGTTTATGGTATAATATAGAAGATTTTAATTGTCCCGGGGAGGCTTTTATATGATAAGAAAATCTTTAATTTCGCTTATACATGACGCGGCGTCTATACAGCGCTGGAATGACCATATAAGACCCCATAACGGGTTTTCAGAGCTTGATAAACAGGCGCATAAGATGGTTTATGCATATGTTTTGGGAAAATGTGAAGGTGAAGGCGGATATGACCCGTTGCTTTTGATTGAAGGCGGAATATTTGAGTTTTTACACAGAATTATGCTAACAGACATAAAGCCGCCTGTATATCATCAGCTGATGAAGGAAAAGGGACCTCAGATAAACGAATGGGTTTTGGGCGGACTTAAAGCAAAAACTCTTGATTTAAAGGGCGACTTTTACAATAAAATGTGCAGATATTTTCGCGAAGACGACTATGCGAAAAAGGAAAAAGAGATTTTAAAAGCGGCACACTATTATGCAACGCATTGGGAGTTTGAGGTGATTTATCCGCAAAACCGCACAACTTATGACATAGAACAGGTAAAAGCGGGTGTAGATAAGGGACTTTCTGACTGTAACACCTTTGACGGATTTTCACGGTTTGCAACAAACCTTGATTTGCAGAAATTCCTGTCTTTAATGGGAAAGCTTCGTTATCAGCAGCGCTGGTCAAGAGCTGTGCGTATGCCGCAGACCTCGGTTATGGGGCATATGCTTGTGGTTGCTATTATGTCCTATTTTACCTCGCTCGAATGCGGGGCATGCAGGCAAAGGCTTATAAATAATTTCCTGGGAGGACTTTTCCACGATATTCCCGAGGTTTTGACTCGCGATATAGTTTCGCCTGTGAAATCGTCTGTTGCAGGACTTGACAGTATAATAAAAGATATTGAGGGCGAACAGATGCAAAAGGAAATCCGTCCTCTTGTTCCTGAAAATATATGGGAGGAACTTGAATTTTTCATTCAGGACGAGTTTTCCTCAAAGATAAGCATAGACGGAAAACTTTTAATGGTTTCCTCTGATGAAATAAACCAAAAATATAATGAGGACAAATTTTGCCCGATTGACGGGGAGATTATAAGGGGCTGTGACCATTTGTCTGCGTACCTTGAAGCGTATATGTCAATGAAATACGGAATAAATTCAGAGCAGATACAGCAAGGGTATCACAACATCTTCCAAAAATACGAAAACCGCACCATTGCGTCGGTGGATTTCGGACAGTTATTTGATTATTTTAGATTATGATTAAAAAAGAGCTTACAAAAAGCGAAACAAAGGAAAAGGCGTTAAGGCTTTTAGCGTTCCGCGCACACTCGGAAAAGGAACTTTTGGAAAAGCTGAAAAGAGCAGGGGCCAAAACAGAAGATTTACCGCCTGTTGTGGAATTTTTAAAGGAATACGGATTCTTGAATGATGCAGAATATGCGGTGCATCTGGCAAAGGACTTGCAAAACATCAAAAAGTACGGAAAAAGGCGCATTGTTGCAGAGCTTAAAAGCAAGGGAATAAATGCAGCGTATATAGATGCGGCAATATCAGAGCTTTCGGAAGAGGAAGAGGATACGCTTTTGCCGCTTGTAAGGCGCAAACTCGGCGGCAATTTTGAAAAGAAGAATATTGATAAAGCAATCCGATATTTCATCTACCGCGGATATGAATTTGATGATATAAAGTCTTGTGTTGAAAAATTAGAACAGGAAACAGAGTGAAGATAATGAAAATAGGTATGGTGTCGCTCGGCTGTGCAAAAAATCAGACCGATGCGGAAATAATGCTCGGAATACTTGCCCAAAAGGGACATAAAATTGTAAATGCCCCCGAGGAGGCAGAGGTAATAATTGTAAATACCTGTGGGTTTATAACGCCCGCAAAGCAGGAGTCGATAGATACAATTTTGGAAATGGCAAGATATAAAAGCGAGGGGAATTGCCGCCTTTTAATAGCAACGGGTTGTCTTTCCGAACGCTATAATACTGAAATGGAGAAGGAAATACCCGAGCTTGACGCTATTATCGGAACAGGCGATTTTGATAAAATAGAGAAAATCATCGAAAAAGCTGAAAAAGGGGAGAAAATCTGTATTTTCGGGCATCAGGACTATACCTTGCCTGAAAATTTACCGAGGATTTTATCAACCCCATTTTATACGGCGTACTTAAAAATTGCGGATGGCTGTGATAACAACTGCACATATTGTGCAATTCCGAAAATACGCGGGCATTATAAAAGCAGAAAAATTGAGGATATTATAGAAGAGGCAGTAAGGCTTTCAGAAAACGGAGTAAAGGAACTCATATTGATAGCCCAGGACACTACAAGGTATGGGATTGATTTATACGGAGAGCCGTCGCTTGCAAGGCTTTTGGAGGAGCTTTGCAAAATAGAAAAAATACACTGGATAAGAACTCATTATTTCTATACAGAAGCAATAACAGACGAACTTATCCGTGTTATGGCGGAAAATGAGAAAATCTGCCCGTATGTGGATATGCCAATACAGCATATAAATGATGATATTTTAAGGCGTATGGCAAGAAGAACAAATAGGCGTGAGGTAGAGGAGCGGATAAAAAGCATTAGGGAAAGTATCCCTGATGTATCAATAAGAACATCTATAATAGCAGGATTTCCGGGAGAAACCGACGAGCAGTTTGAGGAGCTTTTGGAATTTGTAAAGGAAACAAAATTTGACAGAATGGGTGTTTTTGCCTACTCAAAAGAGGAGGATACCCCGGCATACGACTTCCCTGACCAGATTGATGAAGAAATTAAAGAGCGACGGAAAAACGCTCTTATGGAAATTCAGCAAAAAATTTCTCTTGCAAAAAACAAGGCTAAAATCGGATCGGTGCAGGAGGTTTTGTGCGAGGGATATGACAGGGATAATTTTATGTATTTTGGCAGAAGCCGTGCGGACAGTATAGATGTTGACGGCAAGGTCTATTTTGCAGCAGATGACGAGGTGGAGATAGGAACATTCGTAAAGGTGGAGATACTCGATGCTGACGAATATGACTTGACGGGCAGAACCGTGGAGGAGTGATTTTATGAATTTACCAAATAAACTTACAATACTGAGAATAATTTTGGTGCCTGTTTTTATGGGATTTATGCTTGCAATTCCGAAAAATACAGCATTTGTAACGGTTTCGCTTGTGGTTTTTATTATAGCGTCTCTTACAGACACTCTTGACGGATATATAGCGAGAAAGAATAATCTTATAACAAATTTTGGAAAGCTTATGGACCCGCTCGCTGACAAAATGCTGACAACTGCGGCTTATTTAGGACTTTTAAGCATGGGAAGAGCGTCTTGCTGGGCGATTATGCTTATTTTGACCAGAGAGTTTATCGTATCGGGAGTAAGGCTTGTTGCAGCAGGTGACGGAACGGTAATTGCCGCCTCGGTATGGGGCAAGGTAAAAACAATATTCCAAATGGTTTCAATAATTGCGGCATTTTTGGTGATGTATCCCATATGTCCTGAGGAAACGGGAGTGTTTTTGACAAATATACTTGTCTGGATTTCAGCGGTTATAACCGTGATTTCAGGCGCTGATTATGTTATAAAAAATTTTGAAGTCTTTAAGGAAGCAAAATAAAAGATGAAAAAGATTATAAGCAGGGTGCGAAAAGCGGTTGAAGACTATGATATGATTGCAGACGGCGACACAGTTGCAGTCGGCGTTTCAGGAGGAAAGGACAGCCTTGTGCTTTTGGGAGCGCTTGCGGGACTTTCACGGTTTTATCCGAAAAAATTTAAGGTAAAGGCGCTCACCCTTGATATGGGTTATAAGGCGGATTGGTCAAAGGTGGAGGAGTACTGCAAAAGCATAGGCGTTTCATATACGGTAAAGCCAACCAATATTAAAGAAGTGGTTTTTGATTACAGACAGGAGGAAAATCCTTGCTCGCTCTGCTCAAAACTGCGCCGCGGAGCTCTCAATGATTTGGCAAAAGATGAAGGCTGCAATAAGGTTGCGCTCGGACACCATAATGATGATGTATTGGAAACATTCCTTCTAAGCCTTTTATACGAGGGGAGAATAAACTGTTTTTCGCCTGTAACCTATCTTGACAGGACAAACCTTTATACTATAAGACCGCTTATATATGCAAGGGAATGTGACATAAAAAGTGTTGCAAAAAGGCTGGAACTTCCGATAGTTAAAAGCTCTTGCCCTGCTGACGGAAAAACAAAGCGCGAGGATATGAAAGAAATAATAAAAATGCTTGATAAGGCTGTGAACCCTGGGCTAAAAAAGCGGATGTTTACAGCAATACAAAACGGAAAAATCGAGGGTTGGGATAAAAAAGTCATTTTATAAGGAGAAAGGTATGCTTTCAAAAGTAAACTCTGTCGGACTTATGGGAATAGACGGATTTGCCGTAAGCGTAGAGGCTGATGTTACGGGCGGTCTGCCGGGTTTTGAAATAGTGGGACTTGGCGATGCGGCAGTAAAAGAGGCAAGAGAGCGTGTTAGGTCGGGCATAAAAAACTCAGGCTACATATTCCCTTCAAAGAAAATTATTGTAAATATGGCGCCTGCATCTATGCGAAAAGAGGGGGCGGGGTATGACCTTCCAATTGCCGTCAGCATTATGGCGGCAACGGGACAAATACCAAATCCGAAAGAAGACGCGGTCTTTATAGGTGAGCTTTCGTTGGATGGAAGCGTAAACCGCATCTCAGGCGTGTTGCCTATGGTAATTTCGATGTTTGAAAGAGGTTACCGTGATTTTTATGTCCCAGAAAGTGCTGCAAGGGAAGCGGCAGTAGTGGAAAATGCGAATATATATCCTGTAAAAAAGCTCTCAGAGCTTTTGAGCCATTTAAAAGATGATGAAAAAATAGAGCCGTATAAATGCTGCGGTATAGACATAACAAATCAGGCGAAAAATACTTTGCTTGACTTTTGCGATGTAAAGGGACAGGAGAGTGCGAAGCGTGCGCTGGAAATTGCAGCGGCAGGAAATCATAATGTTTTGCTGATAGGTCCTCCGGGTACGGGTAAGACTATGCTTGCACAGCGTATGCCGTCAATACTTCCCGACCTGTCGTTTGAAGAATCGCTTGAAGTTTCAAAGATACACTCAATAGCGGGCACACTAAATCAAGATGAACCGCTTATTACGGGCAGACCTTTCAGAAATCCGCATCATACAATTTCGACAGTAGGTCTGGCAGGCGGTGGAACAGTGCCAAAGCCTGGTGAGTTATCTCTTGCGCATAACGGGGTTTTGTTTCTTGATGAGTTGCCGGAATTCAAACGTGAGGCACTCGAAGTAATGCGCCAGCCGTTGGAGGACGGAAAGGTAACAATATCCCGGGTTAATGCGACGCTTACTTATCCTTGCAATCTTATGCTGATAGCAAGTATGAACCCTTGTAAATGCGGTTTTTTGGGTGACAGTAAACGAAAGTGCACCTGCACGCCAAACCAGATAAATCAGTACCGCTCAAAAATTTCGGGTCCTCTTTTAGACAGAATAGACATTCAGGTAGAGGTGGCAAGCGTTGAATATGATGATTTAAACAGTGCAGAAAAGGGAGAAACTTCTGCAAAAATAAAGGAAAGAGTAAATAAAGCAAGAGAAATTCAGCGAAAGCGCTATAAAGATTATAAAATATATTCAAATTCACAGCTCACGGCAGGTATGATGGAGGAGTTTTGTCATATAGATAGCGCGGCAAGCGACATTTTGAAGCTGGCGTTTGAACGCATGGGGCTTTCTGCAAGAGCACATTCGCGAATTTTGAAGGTCGCAAGAACGATTGCAGATTTATCGGGCGAAAGGGATATAAAACCGGAGCATATTGCGGAGGCTATTCAATACCGCAATCTTGACAGAAAATTTTTTGGATAGAAAAGACTGGCATTTGCCAGTCTTTTCTGCTTATCTTTTTATCTTTTTGGTTGTAGTTTTTTCAAATTCACTTTCGCGGAACTTGATTTTATGAATCTGTTTGTATTGTGCAACAGACGGGTTTAACTCATTTTTAATAGCGTCTGTAATTTTTTCTTTAAGCGACATATCCTCGGCATAGATTTCAGCGGTTATAAATCCGTCTTCGGCGTAAACCAAAACCTCGTTTACACCATCAATTCTGCCTATCAGATATTCGAGTTCTTCGGGGTACACATTTTTTCCGTTATCAAGAATAATAATATTCTTCTTTCTGCCCGTGATAAATACAAACCCGTCCTCGTCAATTTTGCCGACATCGCCGGTTAAGAACCAACCGTCCTGGAACACTTGTGCATTTGCTTCGGGATTGTTGTAATATCCAAGCATAACGATGTCACCCTTAACGCAAAGCTCGCCTTCTCCGTCTTCGTTTTTGTTTATAACCTTCATTTCAACATTTTTAATCGGTTTTCCGATACTTCCAAGCTTGTTTCCTTTTAGAAGGCTAAGGGATACGATGGGGGAACACTCAGTAATACCGAAGCCATTTACTACCTTTATGCCCAAATCGTCAAAGCCGAGGATGAGCTCGTCGGGGATAGGCGCACCGCCCGTTATAATCATTTCAAGATTTCCGCCGAAGGC
>DMLG01000034.1 GCA_003453455.1 Clostridiales bacterium | reverse complement strand
GAGTTTATCAGGATTTTTTGAGTTTTCGACCATCTCCTCATATGTGGACATGATAATATCCTTTATAGGAGAGATTTCCTTCTGTTCGCGGTTTGCGGAAATATCAAGCACCAACTGCTCTGCGCGCGACAAAAGCTGTGAGGCCTTGCCGTCTTGACCGGTAGAGAGTGCTTTTATTTCGCCTGCTGCATTTGCAAGGTCGCGGAGGAGTGATTTTTCCTGTATTATGCGCGCATAATACTCAACATTTTCAGTAGTTGAAATGCTTGTGGCAATAGCCGTGAGATAAGATATACCGCCAACGGCATCAAGCTTATCATATCTTGTAAGCCTGTCGCTGACAGTGACTATGTCAACGGGTGAGTTTTCATTAAACAGCTCCGATACTACCTTAAAAATTTCTCGGTTTGCATCATAATAAAAATCTGTATGTGAAAGCAGCTCTATTGCTGTCACAAGCGACTTT
This sequence comes from Clostridiales bacterium, assembly GCA_003453455.1. Classification (GTDB taxonomy): domain Bacteria; phylum Bacillota; class Clostridia; order UBA1381; family UBA1381; genus UBA1738. Next base: position 4,270 of record DMLG01000034.1, on the reverse strand, counting down.
TTGTCTTGCAATATACAACCTATCACGGCTTTTTCAGCTTCCGGATTATTAGGAAGCTCAAAATCACGCATATCATTAGTATTTGCCATAGTATCTCCTTTTATTGCTGTGTAACTGTAACTTTCAGGTTTCCGACAACTCCCGGGTGAATTTTAACTTCAACATTGGTAGTGCCTAAAACCTTAATGCCATCAGGCATAACGAATTTTTTCTTATCAATTTTTATGTGGTGCTGCATAGTAAGAGCCTCTGAAACATCTTTTGAGGTGATAGAGCCGAAAAGCTTGCCGTTTTCGCCGGCTTTTGCACTTAGCCGAACCTCGATTTTTTCCATTTTCTCCTTTTGTGCAGTTGCTTCTTCCAAAGCTACTTGTTTTCTGTATGCCTCGGACTCGTTTTTGCCGTTTAAAATATTTATATTAGCGTTATTTGCCTCACTTGCAAGCTTTTTGGGGAGCAGATAATTCCTTGCATATCCGTCGGATACCTCAACAAGCTGTCCCTTTTTTCCCTGTCCCTTGATGTCTTGATTTAAAATAACTTTCATAATATCAATCCTTTCCGTTTTCCTTTATATACTCTGTAATGGCGTTCTCTAAGAGAGTGAATGCCTCGTCAAAATCCTTGGTTTTAAGCTGTGCGCCTGCAACGGTGGCATGACCTCCGCCGCCTAATTTTTCGGCAATTATCTGAACATTTACATCTCCCAAAGAGCGTGCCGAAAGGCAAATATCTCCCTCTGACTTGTATAGCACAAATGCGCCTGAAATACCGCTGATATTCAGCATTTCATCGGCAGCCTGTGACGATATCACACGCATATTGGGATAATTCTCACGGCAGACTGAAACAAGCATATTATCACATACAGAAACAGAATTTTCGACAATATGTGCCCTGCGTGCATAGTTATCCTTATCCGTGTTGAAAAGCTTTCGCACCTCTGAGGTATTAAGTCCATACCTACGAAGGTATGATGCAGACTCAAAAGTTCTGACACCGGTTTTTACTGTAAAATTCTTCGTATCCATAAGTATGCCTACATAGAGTGCCTTTGCTTCAAACGGAGTGAGTTTTTTGTCACTGTCAATGTATTGCAGGATTTCCGTTGCCATTTCGCAGGAAGAGGAAGCATATGGCTCGTGGTAAATAAGCGATGTGCTTGATATGAAGTCGGTGCTTCTTCTGTGGTGGTCTATCAGTACAACCTTCGTGGTTTTATTCAAAAGGTCTGCATTGGGCAGCATAGAGGGGCGGTGAGTATCTAAAATTACTAAAAGAGTATTCATCGTTATAATACCTGCTGCCTCTTCGGGTGAAATCATAAGTCCCGCATACTCTTCTATTTTTTCCGCCTCGTCTTTTAAGGGCTTTATAGCGGGGGAGTGGTCCACAATAATATACGGAACCTTGTCAAGGACGCGGACTGCGCGCTGTAATCCGAGTGCGGCGCCAAAAGCGTCATAGTCAAGTCCTTGATGTCCCATAAAAATTACTTTGTCGGAATTAAGTATGAAATCACGCAGAGCAACCGAAAATGCACGGGTCTTAACACGGGTGCTTTTCTCATAATCCTTCGCAATACCGCCAAAAAAGCTGTACTGAGAGGAATCTTTTATTGCCGCCTGGTCGCCGCCACGTCCGAGCGCCATATCAATTGCGGCGCGCGCATATGCATTATTTTCGAGCAGCGTTCCGCTAACTCCCACACCGATACTTATCGTTACAGGGAGCTTTATGGATTCGCCAAGGCTTCTTACACGCTCTAATATGTCAAATTTTTTCTGTATATAGTCTTTAAGATATTGATGTTCAAAAAGAATAAGGTACCTGTCGCGTTCTGTTTTTTTCAGAACACCCTTGCTTTCCGATACCCAGGCAATCAGGTATTTATTGATTTTAGACATCGTCTGCTGAGCTTCTGCATCGTCCATTTTTTGAAAAATCTCATCATAATTGTCTATATTTATTATGGCAATATCGGTTTTCTCGTTTTCATATCGTTTCCGGAGATTTTCAGTTTCTGTCTTGTCTATAAAATAGAGCAAAACAGTCAAATCAGGTTTTTCGGGGGTTGAAATACTGCTTTTTATAATGTCACCAACGACATTATACTTATGACCTTTGTAGCTTGCATATGTGTATATGCTGCCCGTGGATTTTAAAATTTCCGACCACCTGAGTTCAGGCATAATTTCGCCTATTATAACATTATAAAGTTCTCCTGTGCCAACCATTTCAGAAAACAGGTCATTAAACCACGAAATCTGACCGTTAATTTGTAAAACAGCCATAGGAAGTGGGAATTTGCTTATAGCATCTCCTGACATTCCTTCGCGTTCTTCTGTAATCATTTTTACATATTTTGAGAAGTCGGAGCGGCTTTTTTTGATAACGATAAAAGTATATATAACGAGAATACAAAAAGACACCGCAAAAATCAGAGAGCTGTTAAAATCGCCATTTATAATACTGTAAACCGACATGATAAGCAGAATTAAGTCGGCAAAAATTATTCCGTGGCGCAAAGAATTGTTTACTAAGCGTTTCTTCATAGGATCTCCTTAAAGCAAAACATATATTTTCAAAATAGCGATATTTTACTTATTATACCATTTTAACACACATAGTATAATTAGTCAATAGTTAAAAAAACTGTTGTAATTTGTAAAAATGTATGGTATAATAATTGGGTGTTATTGGAGAATGCAGGGATTTAGAAACACAAATAAATTAAAGCTTTTTGATATGAAAATTTTAAATAATAAATATTACGAGGAGAATAAAAATGGAATTTAAAACTAATTTAAACGGACATGAGTACGGCTTGCCGATTGTGGAAATAAAGCCCGGGCTCAGTATAGCAGTATTTGATATGCTTTCTTCAAAAGACCTGGCGGAGGATTCTTCAAAAGCTCTTTTTGATAAGCTAAAAGCGTCAGGAATAGACCTTACAAAGGTTGATACAGTACTTTCTGCGGAAACCAAAGGCGTTATTTTGGCATATAATATGGCTCAAAGTATTGGGTGCGATATGGTTATTTTAAGAAAAGAGCATAAGATTTACCATAAGGAAGTAACGCAGGGTGCAGTAAATACTTATACCACAAAAAATGAGCATTTCCTGTATCTTGATAATAATCAGATACCAAAGCTGAAAGGAAAAAATGTGCTTGTAGTGGATGATGTTGTATCAACAGGATCTTCGCTTGATGCTATGGAAAATATTTTGGGGCAAGTGGGCGCAAACATTTATGCAAAAGCGTTCGTTTTTGCCGAAGGCGATGCAGCGGAGCGTGACGATGTGATTTATGTAAATTCCCTGCCGCTGTTTTAAGGAGAAGCAATGATAGGAATTATAGGTGCTATGGACATTGAGATTACAAAGCTATTGGGGCTTTTGGAAAATGTCCGTAAGGAGAAAATAAGCAATATAGATTTTTGCCGGGGGAAAATAGGGGACAACGAAATAGTTCTTGCAAAATGCGGTGTTGGTAAGGTTTTTGCTGCAATATGCGCAGAAGCTATGATAATTAGCTATAAACCCGATATTATAATAAATATCGGTGTTGCAGGAGGACTTTCCGGAAGCTTAAATATTGGCGATATAGTAATAGCAGACAGCGTTGCACAGCACGATATGGACACTACGGCACTCGGTGATGCGCGAGGATTTTTGTCTGAAATAGGACTTGTTAAAATTCCGACAGATAAAGAGGTTTTAGAAGCCCTAAAAGAGGCTTGCCGCTATGCAAAAATAAATTATGAAATTGGAACTGTTGTTTCAGGTGATGAATTTGTTTCAAGCGCAGAAAAGAAACAGTTTATTAAGGAAATATTTTCTGCAAAGGCCTGTGAAATGGAGGGCGCAGCAATAGGGCAGGTATGTTTTGTGAATAAAGTGCCTTTCGGTGTTTTAAGGGCGATAAGCGACGGTGCAAACGATAATGCGGATATGGACTTTCCTGCATTTGCGGCTATGGCTGCGGAAAATTCTGCAAATGTGATTGAAAGATTTATTAACATAATAAAGGGGTAGCAAAGTGGACTTTACAGAAACGACAATAGATACAAGAGAAATTTACAAGGGCCGCATTATTCATATTAAGGAGGATACGGTACGCCTGCCAAACGGAGAAATTGCAGGAAGAGAACTTGTTTTACATAACGGAGGAGTTGCGGTAGTTGCCATAGACAAAGATAATAATGTTCTTATGGTCAGACAATATCGAAAGCCCTATGAAGAAATGGTTTTGGAAATTCCCGCAGG